>NZ_LR743509.1:1500000-1745000 GCF_902712875.1 Hyphomicrobium sp. ghe19
GCCAAGCGCGAAGAAGCCCGAGGCTTCGTCGCTGATCGTCCAACCGGCGTACTGGCTGGCGAGGCAGGCAATGACCGGATTGTTCGACGATACGACGACGCCGAGCGGCCAATTCTTGAGGCCGGACGATTGCGTGAATGCGACGGTGCCGAGCCCGCCCATGCAGACTTCGCCGAGACGGCGGCCGGCTTCAAGTCCGCCGACGACGTTCGCGCCCATATCGATGAGGCGTTCGCCGAGGCTGCCTTTCGACACGGAGATGCGGAGTGCGTCGGCATCGGCAACGATTTCGTCGACGAGCTTTGCTGCGCGTGCCGAGACGCTGGGCTGCTTTACCATTGGGAACTCCGCGGTCAGGATTTGGCGTGTCCGTATATCAGGTCTTCAAGTTCCGCCAAGCGTTTACGGGCGAGCGCTTCTGCCGCATCAGCCGTCGGAGCCTCGGCGAAAGCCGTCGCCAAGGGGGCGCCGAGGGGGATGAACGTTCCGGGTGGGCCCCGGTCGGCAGCCCAGTCCGGCCATGCAATATCATTCAGAAAGATGGGCCAGCGATCGGCGTGCAGGATGGCGGCGGCTTTTTCCTGAGTGTCGAAAGCGTCACGGTATTGGAGCCGTGAACCGTTTACCGCATCAACATGATCCTGAAAAAGATGGCCATCGGCGTCATCGAAAATATCGAAAGTGGCCCCTGGTCGAGGATTGACCTCAAGAAGCCAAAGCTCATTGTTCGCAACGATATAGTCGAACGAAGCAACGCCTTTGAGACCAAGTTCGCTGGCTACGCGGCCCGTATATTCGAGAGCCTTCTGGTGTTCTGGGGCAGAGGGGCTAGGTGGCAGCGTTACGGCGCCTCCATACCGGAATTCGGCACCTCTTGCGGGCGCGCACCACTGCCGGCTTAGGTATGTCCATGAGGCACGGTTGTTGCCCACGAAACATGCCGAGATTCTCTCGCCTTTTAGAAGCTTCTGAAAGTAGCGACGCGGACGCGCGATGGATTGGGCATTGGCATGCCGAATATGGCGGCCGCCGCTGCCGCCAACCCGCTTCGTGATCCAGCCGGCCGTATCGGCAGGTGGAGACGTTTGCGTTTCGGGATGCGGGATACCGAGCCTGTCGAGAACCCCGAAGAAGCTCTGCGGGTCCTTGCAGGCTTTGTAGGTCGCGGCGCCGGAGCCGAGGAGATTGAACCGGCTTGCGAGGGCTGCGACGAGACGAGGCTTATCCTCGAAGCCCGAACCCAGGACCAGGCCGATCGGCTTGGTAGATGCAGATCGGGAAAGGTCGTCCAGTGCTGCAATCAGCGGCTTCGTGCGGAAGCCGGTTTGCATGGCGCCGTCGAGAACGCGAAAGTCCTCGGCGGCGTCTTGTGTATCGAGATCGCCGAAGGCATCGGCGACGAGCGGTCTATAACCGGCGCGCCGGGCGGATTGCGCGAGGCTCCGCCCGGAAAACGCGGCGATGAGGACCGTTTCGCCGCTCAAGCCCTAAGCCTCAAGCCAGTCCGACGAGCTTCTTCGCGAAGGTGTAGGCATCGCGGAAGTCGAGCACGAGCGGCTTGTCGGAATCGATCATCTGCTTGAACAGGCCCGATTCGCATTTGTACTTGATGTCGCCGATCGCGAGCGGGCCGACGCCGAGCGCGTCGCAACCGGGGAGCTTCTCGCCGTTCATGAAAAGCTCCATGCCTTCGACGCCTGCGGGCGGCACGGCGTTGACGTCGGCGATGACCTTCAGGTTCTTGGCGAGCTGCTTGTGCTCCTTGGATACGACCTGAACGCCGGCTGCAGCTGCTGCGAAGATCACATCGGCATTGGCGATGATCTCAGCCTTTTGCGCGTCGGTTTCGCCGGGGACGGCCTTCAGGTCGACGCCGAAGCGGGCCTTCGAAATCTCGGCGCTCTTGATGACGCGCTCGACGCCGCGGTGGGCGACGAGCTGGACGTCGGCGCCTTCAAGGGCGGAGATGATGGACGAAGCAAATCCGACAACGCCGGTTGCGCCGAAGACCGCAACCTTGACGCCCTTCCAGTCCCTATTGAACTTGTCCTTCAGGAGCTTCTCGACGCAAGCGACCATCGCGGCCGCGGTCGTGAACGAGCCTGCCGGGTCGGCGAAAACCGAGCATTCGAACGGCGGAACCATCGCCTTCTTCGCTGCGTCGAGCATGTCGAGCGCGAGGATCGCATCCTTGCCGCCCATGAAGAATCCGGTGCGCACGCCGTAATTCGGGGGGCGCGAGAAAATCGCGTCCTGGATCAGGCCAGTTACTTCGCCCAATTCAACGTTGATGTAGGGAACGATCACCTTGTAGCCAGCGTCGGCCGCCATGTTCACGTCGAAGGGGCTCATGTGCTTCTGCGGCGCGAGCATATGCAGAATAGGTGTGGCGTCGCTCATTTGATTTATTGCTCCGTACGTTGGGAATTTCGCAGCGTTTCTATGATGGCGCCGGAATTGCGGCCTTGTGCAATTTGGATTTCGAGCCCGAGGCCTTTAGCGTCTTCGTATAAAGAATGATAGAGGCGTTCTGCCGCTTTCTGGCTCTCGACGAAGGCGAACCCGGTCGGACCCCAGGAGCTTTGTCCGATGCCGGTTGCACCCAGTTCTCCCATTCGCGCTGCGAGATGTCCGACAGCTTCACTTGTCCATGGGCTACCGCCCTGTTTCGTCGCGAAATGGCCGCCGACGATTTCCTGAATTTCCGTCAGCGCCGAGCCGAACGCGCCGAGGTCTTCCTCTTTCAACCCGGGCACAAGTTTCATCAGGACCAAACGGCAGATGTGCGCCGCGCTCGCTTCGGAAAAGGGGGGGAGCCCGGCAAATGCCGTGGTCTCGGCTTCCCCGGAGACGCCTGCATCGCGTGGGTCCAGGATGAGCATCACCCGCCATTCCGCCGGGAAGTCGGAACGCAGCGTCAGGGGCGGGGGCCTGTCTTCTTTGCCTTTGCCGCCGTCGATGATGAAGCCGCCTGACCGGAATGCCTCGAGCCCGATACCGGAACGTGCTCCGCGATCGCCCAGGGCCGCGAGGTCTGCCGCTGAAAGTTCGCGCCCCTCCATCCGCGCCACTGCCGCGCCGACAGCGAGGGCGAGTTGCGTTCCCGATCCGAGGCCCGCATGTGCGGGGATGGCTTCTGAAACAGTTATGGCGTAGCCGTTGTCCTGGTTCTTATCCGAGTCCTCACCGGCGAATTTACGGAGAAGGGCAACGGCTCGCTGGCTTTCGGGGCCGGTGGCCGAATGGTGACCGGCTTTCGTTAGCGTGAGCTGGGTGCTCGGTCGGTCGATGCTCAAGCCAATGCTTCCGTAGCGCCGGCCTAGTCCCCCGTTCAAATCGAGGAAGCCAAGGTGCAGTCGCGCGGGAGCCGTGACGCGGATCGCGGCAGAGGTTGCCGGAAAAGGCCTCACGTAAGACGGTCCTTTCTGATAGCCGCCGGAGGCATCCGTTTGATTGTTTAGCGGTTGCGGCGGCGGTAGGATTTAAAGAAGCGAGTTGTCCGATAATTGGAGGTCGAGGGCAAGATGAGTGCAGAACGCGAAAAACCGATGGCCGATGCCGATGTCAATGCTTGGCTGGCCGCCAACCTTCCGACCTGGAAGCTCGAGAACGGCTGGATACGCCGCACATACAAGACAGCGAGCTGGAAGGGCACGCTCATGGTCGTCAACACCGTCGGCCATCTCGCCGAAGCGGCGTGGCATCACCCGGATATGACGCTGTCCTATGCTTGGGTCGAGGTTCGTCTGATGAACCATGCGGCCAAGGGCATCACCTCGAAGGATCTCGAGCTCGCCAAAAAGATCGAGGATGTCGTGCACTGGCAGCCGGGCAAAGAAGGCAAAGGCCTCGAAGGCACGCCCCAGGGCGACATGCGGTTCGCGTACATCAAGTACGACTGAACCTAGCGGCCGGAGGCAACTTCAATGACGAACGCCGAGCGTCCGCAAGCGGAGCTGCGAGGGTCTTCCGGCGCGTCCGATGCCGTTTTGGCGCTCGGTACGAACCTCGGCAATCGCATTGAAAATATCGAGGAAGCGATCCGCCGGCTCACGGCCGACGGATCAATCCGGCTTGTCTCGCGATCGAAGCTTTATCGATCGGCTCCGTGGGGCGTCACGGATCAGGATTGGTTCATCAATGCGTGCATTGCAATCCAAACGACCCTGTCGCCGCATGAGCTGCTCAAGCGCTGCCAAGCGGTCGAAAACGATATGGGACGCGTGCGCACCATCCGATGGGGACCGCGCGTCATCGACGTCGATATCCTGACATTCAAGGACCTTGCCATAGCGGACCCGGACCTTGCCGTTCCGCATCCGCTCATCGCCGAGCGCGCGTTCGTGCTGGTGCCGCTCAAGGATGTCGCGCCGGAGCTGAGGCTCAACGGCCGGTCGATCGATGCGATGCTGGAGAAGCTCGACGCAAGCGAAGTCGAAGCGGTTCAGCCGTGATGAACCAAAAGAAAAGCGCAGCGAAGAAACTGATCTTCGCTGCGCTTTCTACTAAACGGAACTCAGACGACGAATTCTGATTACTTCAGCGTCTTGAGATATTCGATGAGGTTGGCGCGGTCGCCTTCATCCTTGATGCCGGCGAAGATCATCTTGGTGCCGGGGACGTCCTTGGCGGGACCCTGCAGCCACTTGTCGAGCGCGGCTTCATCCCAGGTGATCCCGGACTTCTTCAGCGCATCCGAATAGTTGTAGTCCGGCAGGCTTCCAGCAGCACGGCCGACGACGCTGCCGAGGTGCGGGCCGACGCCGTTCTTGTCGACCTGGTGGCAGGCCTTGCACTTATTGAAGACCGTCTTGCCGGCATCCGCATCGGCGGACATGGCAGCGGTCGGTACTGCTGCGATCATTGCAATCGCCAGAACCCACTTGCGCATTTCGTTTTCCTTCCCGTTTCGCCTGAGCGGCATTTTTTAGAAACGCTCCAACTCATAGCTCAGTGGCAGGAAGTTGCCATTTTTTTTCTGAACCGCGACCGAACAGAATGCCGCACCGGCATAAAAAAAATTCCGTGCGATTTCGCTGCACTGCGTGCGCGGGCTCAGGCTCGGTTAAATGAACATTGCTCGCTGGCAGTTACTGACCGGTTCCTACTCGGCAGCGGTCGCCTTGGCGGGGCTCATGCGGCGGTAGACGAACGGGGGAGGATTGGCGACGCCGCTTTCGGCCTCAGCGGCGGCAACGAACGCCAGGTGATGAGGCGAGAGCTTGCAGGCCGGATCGGTGTTCGTCGGATCGCCGGTAAAGGCCATCGCCTGGCAGCGGCAGCCGCCAAAATCGATTTCCGCGCGCGGGCAGCCCCGGCAAGGTTCCTTCATCCAGCTGGTGCCGCGATATTTTTCGAACGCCTGGCCGTGTAGCCAGATGTCGGCCAGTCGCCGGTCTTTGACGTTGTCGAACTCGAGACCCGGTACCGATTCTGCAGCATGGCAGGGGAGGACGCGGCCCTGCGGCGTCACGTTCATGACGCCACGGCCCCAGCCACCCATGCAGGGCTTCGGCGTCTTGGCGTAGTAGTCCGGTACGACGAAATCGAAAACCATGATGCCCTTCAGGCGCTCTTTGGCTTCTTCGACGATTTCGGCGCTCTTCAAGACTTGCGCCCGCGTCGGCATAAGGCTCGCGCGGTTCTTCAACGCCCAGGCGTAGTATTGGATATTTGCCACTTCGATGCGGCCGGCGCCCATCTCGACGGCGAAATTGATGATGTTCGGCAGGTTCTCGATATTGTGGCGATGTATCGGGGCGTTGATGGTGAGCGGCATTTCGAATTCGCGCACCCACTTGCCGACTTCGCGCTTCTTGGCGAGGCCGTTCTTGTAGGCAGAAATCTTTTCGGCGTTCGCTTCGTCGACGTCCTGGATCGAGAGCTGGACGTGGTCGAGCCCTAGTTCCTTCAGACGTTTCAGGCGGTCGCGGGTGAGCGTCACACCGGCGGTGATGAGGTTGGTGTAAAGACCGGCCTTCGCTGCAACCTCGACGATGTCTTCGAGATCCTTGCGAACGGTCGGTTCGCCGCCGGACAAATGGATTTGCAGGATGCCGAGGTCGGCAGCCTGGCGCATGACGTCCTGCCACTCGGCGGTCGTCAGCTCGCTGTTGACCCGGTCGAGTTCGAGCGGGTTCGAGCAGTAAGGGCACTGCAGCGGGCAGCGGTGAGTCAGCTCAGCAAGCAGGCCGACCGGCGCGCGGGCGCAAGCCTCAACCAGGGGCTTCTCGGAGAACTGCTCCATCGGTGCTACTTCGTTCATTGACGTCAGCTCCGTTTTGTCCCGAGTTCTTAGGCTCTGATCACGCCCTTATCCGAAAGCTCCTGGAGCATGGATATCGTGTCTGCGAGTATTTCCTGCAGTGGCGCGTTGTACTCTTTCGCAAGCTCCGACGCGATCTGTTCGACCGAGTTCACGCCATCACAACGCTTCAAGATTTCGATAGCGATCGGGTCGGGCTCGAAGACGCGTTCAGGCGCGAGCACGTGCCAGCGACCCCGGCCGGGATCGTGCCGTAACTTAATGTGGGGTGGCAGCGCCGGCTTTGAAGCCGGCACTATGATCACACGTGTGCGATGTGCTTCGCCGCTCATCGATCAGCCTCTGGCCGGAATGCGCCGGGTGGAATGTGTCCATCAATGTAAGCATGGTGGAGCGCATCGAGCTGCACCCAAAGCACGTTACATTTGAAACGCACGGCGTCGACGCAGGCTTCCTGTTCGTCGCGCGTCTTGGCATTCTTCAGGATGTACTGCAGCGCGAAGTCGGCGTCGCGCGGCGCCTGGGTCAGGCGGCGCTTGAAGTAGGTCATCACCTTGTCGTCGATGAAATCGTAGTTCTCGAGCATGCCGGCGATCCGCTCTTTATGGATCTTCGGCGCGAAGAGTTCGGTCAGCGACGATGCGACGGCGATCGTCAACGGCTGCTCGCGGACGAACGTGACGTAGGCCTCGACGGCGAAAATGGTGGCAGGGAGCGCGCCGCGCCGCGAGATCACATATTCACGATCGAGACCGAGACCGTCCGTCAAAATCAGCCAGCGCTCGATGCCGCCCGGCTCGTCCGGCGGAAGGCCGTCGTGGTCGAGAATGCGATGCGTCCATTCCCGGCGCAGCTCGCGATCGTAGGCGCGGCTGATGAGGGCCGCATCCTTGCGTGGCACCGCGGATTGGTAGCAGAAGCGGTTCAAGGCCCAGGCTTGGACCTGGCCGCGATTGAGTTTGCCCCCGTGCAGCAGGTGATGAAAGGGGTGCAGGTCGTGATAGCGCTCCGGTCCAACGGCGCGGATCGCGGCTTCAAATTCCGCGGGCGACATCGGCGGCTCGTTTTCACGGCGTTCGGCGTTTTTCTTTTCGAGGCTGACAGGGTTCATAAGCGGACCTCCATGCCGTCGAAGCCGACTTCCCATCCGGCGGCGTCGACAACTTTACGGGCTTCTGAGTTCTCGTCCAGGATTGGGTTGGAATTGTTGATGTGCACGTAGATCCGGCGTTTCACATTGAGCTGTCGCAATGCCGAAATCGACCCTTCGGGGCCGGAGACCGAGATATGGCCCATGCGCTTGCCCGTCTTGTTCAGCAGGCCCTGGGTCAGCATTTCATCGTCAGTGAAGAGTGTGCCGTCCAAGAAAATCAAATCAGCGCCGCGGATTTTGTCAGCGAGCGGCGGGTCGATCTCGGCGACGCCTGGGATGTAGAAAAACGATTTCCCGGTTTTTGCATCGGTGACTTTGAGGCCGATGGTGTCGCCGTCGCGGCTGCCGAAATTGTTGCCGGCGTCGCCCTTCTCCAGAAAGAGCGCGACTTTGCCGGGTACGGCGAAGGCTTCCACGACGAGGCCGGTGTCGACGCCGGCGCCTTCGAGGCGCGTCGGCTGGTCGAGCGCGAAGGTGTTGCGGGAAACCTTGTCCCGGGCCAGCACTTCGAAAACGCTATTGGAGTCCAGCGTCGCCAGAACGCGGTCTGCGGCGTAGATCGAGAAGGGCTGGCCTTCGCGGAGGCTCAAGAGGCCGGTGATGTGGTCGACGTCGGCGTTCGTCAGGACGACGGCCTTGATCGGCGAATTGCGCAGTGCGCCCGCCTTCGCAGGCTGCAGTTCCGGCGTTTCGTTGATCTGCTGGCGGATGTCGGGCGAGGCGTTGAGCAATACCCAATTCGAGCCGTCAGCACTGACGGCGAGAGACGATTGCAGCCTTGCCTTATATCCCGCTACGCCGGCCCTCACGCTGGATGAGTGAAAGCCATTGCAATTCCATTGCGGGAATCCGCCCCCAGCGGCGGACCCGAGTACTTTGATGATCATGTGAGCTGAACGTGGTTGCGCCGACGGATCGCCGAAGCCGGAAGCGCTCTCAATTATTCGATATGAAACGGCCGCGGCGGCCGATGATACATCGACCGCCGCGCCGGTGTCTCACAAACCTTGCGAGACCGAAGACTTCATCGGTTAGATGAGGTCGATCTCGGCCGGCAGGTAGCTCGTAACCTCGAGGCCAACTTCCTGCTCGCGCACTGCGGGCTTGGTCCAAATCTTCATAGTGTTTCCTCCAAAGCGGTAAACTGCTTACGTTCTTTGCAGACCCCGCCGAGGGCCCACCAGATCGGTGCAGGCACTTTTGTCGTGCCGCTCCAATCTGCGGATCAGCTGACCAAAGTCAAGGCTGGTTGCCGCTGTCCACTGATGTAGATCATGTTCCGGGTCTTCTTTTCAAATCAATGCGCTTCACGTCTGCGTGTGATCGAATTGACGGGCGCCTGGGGGGTGGGAGCCGTTGTGGAATTTGGACCTCCTGCTCGCCAGATGTGCGTGCATTTCGGCGGACGATCCACGACCCCGATTTTTTGCCGACTGGATCTGGGATATTAGAAAATTATTCTTATCTTCGGTTGAAATGCCGCAGGTGCGTAGAAAATTGTCCTACAATATCGTATGGAATCGGGCTTGGCGGCGTGACGTCCGGCTTTCTCGGTCGGGTGTTAAGGATTGATCTTTTAGAATGCATGACCGGCTCCCGGGGCCGGCTGGCATGTTTGGGCTTTTCCGGAGCCCGGAGGCGCGCTACGTCCGCGCCTTTGAACGCCGGGCTGATACCCTGACGAGGAGAGCATTTAGTGACCGCGACCCCACTGCTTCCGCGCAACGCGCCTTTTCTGCCGGAAGACATCGAACTGTTGAACAAAGTGGTTGCGCGGACAACTCCGCAGCAGCGTTCGTGGCTTGCCGGCTTTTTTGCGGGTTTCGAGGCCGCGCAAAGTGGTGGTGTTGCCCAGGTGGTGCCGGCATCCAAGCCGCGCGCGCCGCTCACTATTCTCTATGCGAGCGAAAGCGGTAACTCAGAGGCCCTCGCAACGAAGGCAAAGAAAGCCGCCCAGAAGCACGGCCTCGATGCCAAGGTCTTCGATATGGCCGACGCCGACATGGCGCTGCTTGCCAAGGCGAAGAACATCGTCGTGTACGCAGCGACCTGGGGCGAGGGCGATCCGCCCGCCCGGGCCGTCGATTTCTATCAAGCGCTGATGAGCGATGCTGCGCCGCGCATCGACGGCGTCCGCTTTGCGGTTCTGGCGCTGGGCGATACGGCCTACACGCAGTTTTGCGCGACCGGAAAAGCTATCGATCAGCGGCTCGAGGAATTGGGCGGTGTGCGGACGTTTGATCGCGTCGATCTCGATCTCGACTATGCCAAGAAGGCTGCCGAGTGGACGGAAGGTGCGCTCGCCAAACTGGCGCCGGAAGACACGCAGGCGGCCGGCGGTACGGTCGTGCATGTCGATTTCGGCGGCGCCTTCCCGCAGGCCGACGATGACGAACCGAAATTCACCGCGGAGCAGCCTCTCGAAGCCGAGATCTCGGCGCTCGTCAATTTGAACGGCAGCGGCTCGACGCGCGAGACGTGGCACACGGAATTTACGTTCGAGGATCCCGCATTCACCTATCAGCCGGGAGACGCGATCGGCCTGCTGCCGGAGAACGATCCGGCTCTCGTCGACGATCTTCTGCAAACGGTCGGGCTCGGCTCGGATGCCGCGCTGCTCTTGAAGGTGCAAAAGTCATTCGACGTGACGACGCTGTCGCGAGCGGCCGTCGAGAACTACGCGAAGCTGACCGGCCGCGCCGACGTCAAGGCGCTGCTCGAGGGCGAGGCTTATCCGAAGTTTGCGTCCGACCGGCAGCTCATCGACCTTTTCCTGGCATACCCGGAGAAGCTCACGCCGGAACAACTTACAAGTCTGTTGCGGCCGTTGCCGGGACGGCTCTACTCGGTCGCGTCGAGCCTCAAAGCGCATCCGGGTGAAGCGCATCTTCTCGTCGGCGCGGTTCGCTGGCAATCGCATGGCCGTGAGCGTAAGGGCGTCGCTTCGACGTTCCTCGGCGAGCGCCGCAAGATCGGCCAGACGGGCCGCATCTACGTCAAGCCGAACCGGCATTTCCGTCTGCCGGCCGACGGGCATACACCGATCATCATGATCGGCGCGGGAACCGGCGTTGCGCCGTATCGCGGCTTCGTCGAAGAGCGGATCGCCGACGGCGCCAAAGGTAAGAGCTGGCTCTTTTTCGGCGAGCGGAACTTCACCAACGATTTCCTGTATCAGCTCGAGTGGCAGGACTATCTCGCGTCGGGCGATCTCACTCGGATCGATGTTGCATTCTCTCGCGATCAGCCGGAAAAGATCTATGTCCAGCATCGCATTTGGGAGCGGCGCACGGACATCAATGCTTGGCTGCAGGAAGGCGCACACATTTACGTCTGCGGCGACGAGAAGGGCATGGCGAAGGACGTCGATGCGATGCTCGTCAAGGTTCTGGCCGAGCCGCTGAAGGGCGATGAAGAGGCGGGCCGCGCGAAGCTCAAGGAGCTGACGAAAGCCGGTCGCTATCAACGCGACATCTACTAATTCAATTGCACGAAATCCCTTCGCGGCCGCCGAGGCTGAAGGGAGCCGGGGAATACGAAATGACCGACAAGCGTTCGAAGAACGAGATTATCAAAGAGCACAGTCATCAGCTGCGCGGTACGCTGGCTGAGGGGCTGCTCAAAGTCGAAACAGGCGCCATCGCGGAAGACGATCAGCAGCTGATCAAGTTCCACGGCTCCTACATTCAGGACGATCGCGACGTTCGCGGCGAGCGGGGAAAGAAGAAGCTCGAGAAGGCTTACTCCTTCATGATCCGCCTGCGCATTCCGGGGGGCGTCGTGACGGCGAAGCAGTGGATCGGCCTCGATACCATCGCGAGCACGTATGCGAACGGCACGATGCGGCTGACGACGCGCGAAACATTCCAGTTTCACGGCGTCATCAAGTCGAACCTCAAGCGCACGATGCAGTCGTTCAACGACATCTGCCTCGATACGCTGGCTGCTTGCGGCGACGTCAATCGCAACGTGATGACGGCCGCCAATCCGCATCTGTCGAAGGCGCACCGGCAAGCCTACGATCTCGGCAAGGCGATCAGCGAGCACTTGCTTCCCAGAACGGGCGCTTACCACGAGATCTGGCTCGACGGCGAGAAGGTCGAGGATGCGTCGCGGCCCGCGAAGAAGGACGAGGAGCCGATCTACGGCGTTCATTACCTGCCGCGTAAGTTCAAGGTCGTCGTGGCGGTGCCGCCGGATAACGACGTCGACATTTACGCGCACGACCTCGGCTATATCGCCATCGTCGAGAAGGGCGAACTCGTCGGCTGGAACGTGACCGTCGGCGGCGGCATGGGCATGACGCACGGCGATCTCAACACCTTCCCGCGCGCTGCTGATCTGCTCGGCTTCTGCAAGCCGGAGCAGGCGATCGACGTTGCCGAAAAGGTCGTCACCGTTCAGCGCGACTGGGGTAATCGCGAGAACCGCGCGCGGGCGCGGCTGAAATATACGATCGAAGATCGCGGGCTCGATAATTTCCGTGAAGAAGTCGAAAAGCGTCTCGGGTTCAAGTTCGAGAAACCGAAACCGTTCAAGTTAACCGGAACGGGCGACAAGATCGGCTGGCGGCAAACGGTCGATGCGAAGAAGGGTTCGGAGAAGGCGTGGCATCTGACGCTCTTCGTCGAGAACGGCCGCATCAAGGATCGCCCCGGCTATGCGTTGCGGACGGCGCTGCGCGAGATCGCCGAACTCGGCATCTGCGATTTCGTCTGCACGGCCAACCAGAACGTCATACTCTCCAACGCGACGGCGAAAGCGAAAACCAAGATCGAAGCGATCTTCAAATCTCACGGCGTTTCACTCGACGTATCGTCGGGACTTCGGCGCAATGCGATGTCGTGCGTTGCGCTGCCGACGTGCGGTTTGGCATTGGCGGAAGCGGAGCGTTTTCTTCCGGATCTCGTTACCGCGCTCGAGGAAAGTCTCGACAAGGCCGGTCTCAACGACGACGACATCGTCATTCGCATGACGGGTTGCCCGAATGGCTGCGCGCGGCCGTATCTTGCCGAGATCGGCCTCGTCGGCCGCAATCCGGGGCTTTACAACCTTTACCTCGGCGCAGCGTTCAACGGTTCGCGGCTCTCGAAGCTTTACGCGCAGGATGTCGACAAGCAGCGCATCGTTTCGCTGCTCGAACCGCTCTTCATCGCCTATTCGAAAGAGCGGGAGAAGGGCGAGCACTTCGGCGACTTCGCGATCCGGCATGGCGCCGTGGCGATCACGCCGGCCGGCAACCAATTCCACGCGGATGTGAAGCTGGTTTGAGGGGCACTAAACCGTTTCTTTCGGCATCCCGGCGAAGGCCGGGATCCATCCAAGCCTGAATAGCGAAGAACAGAAGCTTGGTGGGATCCCCGCCTGCGCGGGGATGACGTTGCTTGGGTAGGTATGTCTACGCGTCATCGGCGTGCAGCTCGTCGGCGCGCGGCGGCAATGCGCAGCTACTCCGCGTCTCTGCGTGGATGATACAGAAGTAACGACGACGCGAATTCGCCAACTCCGGCATCCCCCGGCGAAGGCCGGGATCCATCCAAGCCTGAATGGCGAAGAACAGAAGCCTGGACGGATCCCCGCCTGCGCGGGGATGACGTTCTGTGGGGGCTTTTCCCGGCCGACTTTAGTTTCTGTAGAGTTGGTAGCGCAGCAACCAGTCGCGCAGAATGCACGCCGACGTGAAGCTGGTTTGGTTTTCTTCGTCATCCTCGAGCGCGCGAGCGAAGCGATGCGCGTTCGAGGATCTCACAATTGTCTCACACAATGTCATCCTCGGCTTTAGGCCGAGGATCCATCGCGCCGCGGACTGCGGCGTTTGGGGATAAATGGATCCTCGGGACAAGCCCGAGGATGACAGGGAGGCACTGAATTTTTAGAGCTTCAGCGAGAGCTGGTAGGCGGCGAAGCAGAGGATCACCGCCAGGAAGATGCGCAGCAGCTGATCGGGTAGAACCCCGGTCAGGCGCGATCCGAGCGCGATGCCTGGAATCGAGCCGACGAGAAGCAATCCCAACAGCGCGAAACTCGTGTTCCCGATCGACATGTGGCCGAGGCCCGATACGAGCGTCAGCGGCACTGCGTGCACGATGTCGGTGCCGATCAGGCGGCGTGTGCGGAGCATCGGATAGAGCAGCGTCAAGACGACGACGCCGATGGCGCCTGCGCCGACCGACGTCAGCGTTACGATCGAGCCCAGCGTCAGGCCGAGCAGCAGCGTCGGCAAGCGGCGGACTTTGATCTCCGCCGGTTCGCCCGCGTTCGCATGGCCGCGAACGACGAACGGATAGATCAGGATCGCGATCGAACTCAGCACAAGTGCCGCGACGAGCGCCTGCTTGATGAAATGAGCAAGCGCCGCAGTGTCGGGATTGAGAAGGTGCAGAACGATAAGCATCGCGACGGAGCCCGGAACGCTGCCCAATGCGAGCCAGCCGACAAGGCGCCAATTGACGTTTCCGAAATTGTGATGAGGCCAGGTGGCCGACGCCTTGGTGATCGAGGCAAACAGCAAGTCCGTGCCGACAGCCAGGGCGGGCGGCACACCGATGTTCGTAATCAAGAACGGAGTCATCAGCGAGCCCGCGCCGACGCCCGTCATCCCGACGAGGAAGCCGACGACGAAGCCGCCCGTAATCACCATTGGCCACAGGGTTTGCAAATCGAATTCGGGCATGGGATTCCGTCGTGCGGTTGACGGATTGACCTACGCGAGATCACCCCGATCTGCAATTGCGGATTTCTCGTCTTTATGACGGAGCGTTATCCGCGGAGGTTTGTTTGCGCGCGGCGACTCGCGTTCCGGCCGCCGTGCGCGAAGCTATGTAGGTGTCGGGGGCTTAGAGTCCCGGGTCCATCCCGTCGTCGACTGGAGGCGGCGGTTCGATCGCCACGGAGACGCCAGCCGAGCGTAGAAGGATCGCAACCTCGTTGGCGCGGCGCATGAACTCTTCGCGATCGCTCGAACTCATCGACAGGTCGCGATTGAGGCCGTTTGCGAGCATATCGCGCTTCAACACGAAATGACCCTCGGCCGGTTGTTCTGCCTTGGCGTTGACGGATGTCGCGATGCCACCGGCCATCGTTGCGCCGGTGACGGAATCAACGAGCAACAGCGTTCCGGTCTCCGGCGTCTCGGAGAAGACGTCGATTGAGGCCGCGCGGCCGAGCGAAATTTTCGCGATCGCGATATCGTTCGCGCTGCAGCTACGAGCTGGACGCGACGCCATCGTTTCGAGATCGAGGAGTGCCTTGATCTCGATGTTGGAGATCGGGATGAGGTCGGTCGACGTTCGCAAGAGGTAGCCAGCCGTGGGGCTGAATGGATCTTCCGAGAGCCAGACGAAGCGAGCTTCGACCGTTTGCGCCGCTACGGGGCGCATCTCGGGCGCGGACAGCACGGCGCCGCGCGACACGTCGATATCGACGTCGAGCTGAAGGGCGACGGCCTGACCGGCGGAGGCGCTTGGAAGGTCGCCGTTCATCGTCGCGATGCGGATGACCTTACCGCTGGCGTTGCTCAGGGCATCGACCACGACGTCGCCGATTTTCACCGAGCCTGACGTGACCGTGCCGGCAAGGCCGCGGAAATCCTGGCCGTCGCGCAGGACGGTCTGTACGGGAAAGCGGAAGACGGAACCTGCTTCGCTGACACGGCTCGGCGTTTTCTCCAGGTGCTGGATCAGCGTCGGGCCCGAGTACCAGGACATATTATCTGAGGCCGCCGAGACGTTATCGCCAAAGACGGCGGACAGCGGGATCGCGGTTGCGTCCCAGAAATTGAATTTCCAGCACAGCGTGCGGAAGTCGGCCTCGATTTTGCGGAACACGTCTTCCGACCAGCCGACGAGGTCCATCTTGTTTACAGCGAGCACGACGTGCTTCACGCCGACGAGATCGAGGATCGCCGTGTGGCGTTTCGTTTGCTTCTTCACGCCCGAGCGCGCATCGACGAGCACGATCGCGACGTCGGCATGGGACGCGCCCGATGCCATGTTGCGCGTGTATTGCTCGTGACCGGGGGAATCGATGATGACGAAACGGCGCGTTTCGGTATCGAAATACTTCCAGGCGATATCGATCGTTATGCCTTGCTCGCGCTCGGCGACGAGGCCGTCCAGCAGCATCGAGAAATCGGGAAGATCGGTGCCCGCGGCCTTGCGGCCCGAGCGGCGAACGTTCTCGCGCTGATCCTCGTAGAGATCGGACGCATCCCAGAGCAGCCGGCCGATCAAGGTCGATTTGCCGTCGTCGACGGAGCCGCAGGTGAGAAGATGCGTAATGCCGCCAAGCTCGTGCACGAGATTGGGCACGACTTCGAGACGGGGCGCAGCCTTTTGCGCGGCTTCCGTTTTATGCAGTGCGTGCACCGACATCAGAAATAGCCTTCCTGCTTCTTCTTTTCCATTGCGCCGACCTGATCGTGATCGATCAAGCGGCCCTGGCGTTCCGAAGTCTGCGCGTTGATCGTTTCCGCAACGACGGCTTCGATCGTATCAGCGTCAGACTCGACGGCGGCGGTGAGAGGATAATCGCCGAGGGTGCGGAAGCGGATCTTTCGCATCTCGACTTTTTCACCGTCTCGCGGCTGGAGACGATGGTCGTCCTGCATCAGGATTTGTCCGTTGCGGACGATCGTCGGTCTCTCGGCGGCGTAATAGAGCGGCACGACCTCGAGCTTCTCGCGGAGGATGTAGCGCCAGACGTCCTTTTCGGTCCAATTCGACATCGGGAAGACGCGGACGGTCTCTCCGGTTCCGAGACGGCCGTTCAACAGGTGCCACATCTCGGGGCGTTGTCTGCGCGGGTCCCAGCGGTGGCCCGAGGCTCGAAACGAGAAGACGCGCTCTTTGGCACGGCTTGCTTCTTCGTCGCGGCGGGCGCCCCCGAACGCAGCATCGAAGCCGTACTTGTCGAGTGCCTGCTTCAAAGCCTGCGTCTTCAGCACGTCGGTGTGGATCGAGGGCGCGTGATCGATCGGATTGATCCCGCGCTTGATGCCTTCCTCGTTGGTGTGGACGATCAGGTTCAATCCGAGTTCACGGGCCGTGCGATCGCGGAATGCGATCATATCCCGGAACTTCCACGTCGTATCGACGTGAAGCAGCGGGAAAGGCACGGCTTGCGGGAAGAATGCCTTCCGCGCGAGATGCAGGAGAACGGTTGAATCCTTGCCAATCGAATACATCAGCACGGGCTTGCGGAACTGCGCCGCCGCCTCGCGGAAAATGTGGATGCTCTCGGATTCGAGTAGATCAAGATGTGAAGGCGATGCCGTCATGCGGCGCGGTCCTTTGGTTCAAAGCCGGGGTCTTCGGACTGCGTGTGAAGTCCGCACTCCTTACCGTTCTCGTTTTCCCACCACCAGCGACCGGCGCGAATGTCTTCGCCGGGCTTGATGGCGCGCGTGCACGGCTGACAACCGATCGACGGGAAGCCTTGGGCGTGGAGTGCGTTGACGGGAATTTTGTTCCCCGCCACGTAGTCTTCGAGCTGAGCTAGCGTCCAATCGGCGATGGGGTTCAGCTTGATGAGTTTGGCGCCGGCGTCGTAGCTGGCGAAGTGCACGTGCGAGCGGCCTTGCGATTGCTCGCGGCGGAGGCCGGTCAGCCAGGCGGCTGCGCCTTCGAGCGCGCGATTGAGCGGGCGGACCTTGCGTATTTCGCAGCAGGCTTTCCGCGCTTCGACTGAATAGCGGAAGCCGTAGATGCCGTCGTTCGACACGAGCTCTTCGACTTCGGCAGAGTCCGGAAACATTACGCGGATTTTGATGCCGTACTTACCTTCGGTTTCGAACAGTGTGTCGAGCGTCTCGGGGAAGTGCCGGCCGGTATCGAGGGTGAAAATGTCGATGTCCGTCGCCGTCGTCGCCACGGCGTGCGTAATCGCCTGATCCTCGATGCCGAGACTGGTCGAGAATGCGATCGTGCCGTCGATGGCCGCACGGATCGCGGCGAGACGCTCCTCGAGCGTCGCCAAGCTCGCGAGTTTCGCGTCAAGGTCGGCCGCAACCGCATGCTGCGGCGCGGAATGATCATTACTTGCCGGTCCGCCAGGAGCGGACGGGGTTGCTTCGAACAGCGTCATGGAAGGCCTCCAGTGCTGCGATACATAGGGGTAAATCATTCCCCTGAGAAGCCATTTTCGCAAATAAGAATAGGATATTATTCCGGGATCTAAGGCTGGAAGACGTTTTTGTCGCCGTCGAGGTCCGTAGAACCCGGATGCGTTAAGCCCTGCGACAGACCGTGCCGGGGGGCTCTATTCTGGTCGGGATCCGGGGCGAAAGGGGGCGGGTTATCGTCTGGAGGCGCGCGCCGCCAGAGCAGCGCCGGCGTCGTGGAGGGATTACAGCTTCGTGTCGTAACCTCCGAGGGCTGCGCCTGCCGCGTCTCGAGGCGGAAGACCCGCCTCCAAAGCCGGCACGCCCGACCGAACGAGTGTCCGTTCGCTTCTTGGGAGAGCGCCCGGTCCGGGGGCACGGGTAATCGCTTCGCTTTTCAATCACCACGCATAGTCAAAGAGGTCCAGTTCGGCGCGTGCATTTCGTTCAATATGCTGCCGGGCCGCAGGGCTGATAACTTCTCGATAATGGATTTCATTCGGACGCACGCCGCCCTTAGCGTTTGGTAGTGCGAGCGGTTCGTCGATGCCCAATCGAGACAATATCGTTTGAAAGCCGCTCTCCAGCTCCTCGTAGCGGATGAAATGGTCCACCAGCACTTTGCCGCGTGACGCGTACATGAACCAGTTGGTCAGCACGGAAGGACTCGACTTCTCCAAAATATACTCGTTGATCGTTTCCTTGGTGTGGGTGCCGGTCTTTCGATTGTTCCAGAAGTATTGGCTCAGTGCCCGGTCGTATGGATTACGAACGATGGTGAACTTGAAATAGTTGTCCCAGACCGATTTGGGCAGCGCGCGCCGTACTCGGACGGCGGGCATGTGTTCGTAGAAAGTCTTGCGAAACCGAAAGTGTTTGGCGACGGGGGTGAGCGGCGGAATCGGCAGCGAGACGTACGCAGCGCGATGAAGGGGAATCACAAGATTGCGGGCCCGGTAGGACGGGTATTTGGGATCCTTGGATTCTCTCGCCGGCGCGATGATGTCGTCGGGTCCACAAAGCTCAGAAAGGGATATCTCGACACTTGTGCCGGCAGTCTTGCTGGTCTTGACGAATATGAAGCGTCGAGCGTGTGAAACGATCATTGAAGATATCCCGTGTGCTTCCCGGATACTCTGCGTGTGTCGGGATCGGTTAAAGTCTTGACCCGCGAATGGCAAGATCGATAGGCGCTTCGTGCTTGGGCCGGCCTTCGGTACGATGGGCGATCGCGCCGCCATAGCACCGGATGTTCCCTTTCCAGGCGGGAGAGCGTTCTAACGAGCGCCATCTCGTGCGAGCCAAGCGACCAATCCATTTGCCGCCCGCGTCGCGGTTGCGAATGTTGCCTGCAGCAGATAGCCCCCGGTCGGTGCTTCCCAGTCGAGCATCTCGCCGGCAGCGAACAAGCCCGGGCGCGTCTTGATCATCATGTCATCGTCGATGGCGGCCCAGTCGATGCCGCCGGCGGTGGAGATGGCGCGCTCTATGCCGGCAACGCCGACGACCGAGAGCGGAACTGACTTGATGCGGGCCGCCAGAGCGTCGCCTCCATCGGGAAGGCTTGCGCCCGCTTCGCGAATGAGGGCGAGCGCGGCCGGATCGAGATGAGCTGCCTTACGCAGAAAGTTCGTCAGCGTTTCCTTGCCGCGCGGTTTGGTGAGCCGTTCGGCCAAAACGGACCGGTCGACATCGGGCTTCAGGTCGATCGAGAGCGTTACGCTTCTTTCAGTGCGTAGCGCAGAGCGGATGTGCGGTATGAGCGCGTAAATCGCTCCGCCTTCGAGGCCGTCGCTGGTTACGATGGCTTCGCCCCGCGACGTGACACCCGCGCATGTGAGCGCGATGCGCTTCAACGCGGCGCCTTCGAAGCGTGATTTGAAGATCTCGGACCATGCTATGCGCACGCCACAATTGGCGGGAGCAAGCGGCGTTACCTGGATGCCGGCCGCGCTGAACGTCCCGGCCCAGAGCGCGTCCGAGCCGAGCTTCGGCCAGCTTCCACCTCCGAGCGCGAAGAGCGTTGCATCAGGCGTCGCCGTGACGGTTCCTTCCGGCGTTTCAAAAAGGAGACCGCGCTCGGGCGTGAAGCCGATCCAGCGGTGCCTCGTTTTGATCGCGACGCCGAGCTCGCCCAGACGGCGCAGCCATGCGCGCAAAAGAGGAGAGGCTTTCATCGCGCGGGGGAAGACGCGGCCGCTCGAACCAATGAATGCGTCAGCGCCGAGCCCGTTCGCCCATTCGATGAGGCTCGCAGGCGGAAAGCTTTCGACCATGGCGCGAACGTTTTCTGACTCGGTCCCGTACCGCGTCAGGAAATTTTCGAGCGGTTCGCTGTGCGTGAGGTTCAGTCCGCCGCGCCCGGCGAGCAGGAATTTGCGGGCGGGCGTCGGCATGCGCTCGTAAACGGTGACGCGATGTCCGGCATTCGCGATGATCTCGGCGGCATAGAGACCGGCGGGTCCCGCACCGATGACAGCGACGTCACGGGGGGCGGCTGAGGTGCTCACCATGTCCCGGTATTCGGCATGGATGACCACGGTTCAGTCGGGGGCAGGGGTGCGCCCTTCTGCAAAAGCTCGATCGAGACGAGGTCGGGCGAGCGGACGAACGCCATGTGTCCGTCGCGCGGCGGCCTGTTGATCGTGACGCCGGCCGCCCGGAGCCGCTCGCAGGTCGCGTAGATGTCGTCCACCTGAAAGGCGATGTGGCCGAAGTGGCGGCCCGCATCGTAGTCTTCGGGGTCCCAGTTATAGGTGAGCTCGAGCATCGGCGCCTTTTCGCTCACGGCGCGGGCTTCGTCCTCCGGCGCCGCGAGGAAGATCAACGTGAAGCGGCCCTTCTCACTGTCCATGCGACGGATTTCTTTCAACCCTAGAGCATCGCAGTAGAACTTCAGGCTCGGCGCGATCTCCTTGATGCGAACCATCGTGTCCAAGTAGCGCATCGGTCCCCTTTCCTTCGAAATTCTGATGTTGCTGCAAGTCGTCAGTGGCAAAGTTCGCGCGCCGGAATGCAGGCGCTGCAGCTGTGCCACAGTGCGGCTCTAAACGTCTCGCGGCACCGAGTCGCCTTATCCCGCGTTTTTGCGTAACTGTGGATGAGCATTGAAGACTTTCGCTTCTTCATGGGCGACTGCATCTCGGAAGCTCATGGGAATCAAGGCGAGATGAGCGAATCACCTCGGGATGATTCGCGGTGCAAAACTTATGAACGCATGTGGAGGAATTCTGCACCAAACTCCGCACGCAATCGAAACTGGGGATGAATCGCGACAACGTTTTTTTGCACGTTTTCATTGGCTTAATGTGTGACAAACGATGTGGATTGAGGCACCACAACTCGCGGTCAAGGGGGAGTGGCCAAAATATTGCCCCTAGTTCCGGGCAGAGCCAGTGTTATGGTTTACGCCGTTGCGCAGTTGCGTTTCAGCGTTCGCTTCTGAAGAGGGCTCTTCCAGAACGGACGCGAGGACGACAACCGCGGAATGCTCGTTATCGTTTGACGCACAGTACACGCGGGGTAAGCAAGTATGGGGGATATTAAACGTCCCGGGCTTTCAGAATATTTTGAACCGGGTCCGATTGGTCCCGAGGCGCTCGACGACGCGGCGGCCGAAGTTTTCGAGGTCGCCGGAACAATCAAATGGTTCGATGCTTCGAAAGGCTACGGCTTCATTGTTCCTGACAATGGTCTGCCGGACATACTTCTGCACGTCACCTGCCTCCGAGCCGGTGGATTTCAAACCGCTTACGAAGGCGCGCGCCTTCACTGCGAAGTTCTGCGCAGGCCAAAAGGCATGCAGGCATTTCGCATTCTCAGTATGGACGAAAGTTCGGCTATCCATCCGTCGCAGCTTCCGCAACGCACCCACGTCATTGTGCAGCCGGAAAGCGATTGGTGCCGTGCTTACGTGAAATGGTTCAATCGGGTACGCGGTTTCGGGTTCCTGACCCGCGGCGAGGGCACACCCGATATCTTCTGCCACATGGAAACGTTGCGCCGCTTCGGCTTCACTGAGCTACGGCCGGGCCAGATCGTCCAAGTCCGCTGGGGATATGGATCTAAGGGCTGCATGGCTGCGGAACTCAGGCCGGACGGTGTGCCGACGGGGCTGCCGTCCCGTAACTGACGTGGGAACAATGGCGACAGTCATGTCGAGTTCAACGAAGGGGGCCGCGATTTGCGTGGCCCTTTTTATTTTGCTGCCCATGTTTGCGGCGAGCTTCCCAGGCCTCAACCGGTTGATTGATCTCGTTCCGGCCGCATACGCTAAAATGCGTCAGGACAAGTTGACGATCGTTTCCGCTCAAGACGGGGCCGAGCATCCGTTTGCGATCGAGGTCGCGTCGACGGAACAGGAGAAGGCGCTGGGGCTCATGTTCCGCACGTCGCTCGGGGACGGCGAGGGCATGCTCTTTCCCTATCCGGCCGAGCGCGGTTTGCAGATGTGGATGCGCAACACGTACATCCCGCTCGATATGCTTTTCATTCGTGCTGACGGTACGATTGCGCGGATCGAGGAGGGTGCTGAGCCGCTGTCGGATCGCGTGATCTCGTCCGGTGCTACCGTGCTCGCCGTTCTGGAAATTGCGGGAGGTACGGCGTCGCGGCTCGGCATTAAAGCCGGCGACAAAGTGCGTTATCCGATTTTTTCTGGTGCGGCCCGGCCATGAAAGCGGGATGCCGCACTCCTTTCACAAGCCCCGACTTGACCTTAGCGGGCGAAAGCGGCAGATGATGGCCCAAGTCGGGGCGTAGCTCAGCCTGGTAGAGCATCTGCTTTGGGAGCAGAGGGTCGCGTGTTCGAATCATGTCGCCCCGACCACTACTTAGCTCGTTTCGAAGGTACGGTGTTTGCAACGGTGTTTGCAATTTCCGTTTCCGAGGCGTTCTCCCACTTGAGGATTGCCGACGCCGCCAAGCGGGCCTGATTGACCTGTTTCGCATAGTGCTCGACCATCTCTCGGCTCTGTCCGGTGATCGAGGAAACTTCGGCATCTGAGCAACCGGCCTCGAGCAGCATCACCACGGAGGACTTTCTGAGCCCGTGGAACACAAGCCCGCGCTTCTTCACCAGCGGCGGCTTATTTTTCCCCCATGACGTTCGAAAGCCATCTGCCGTCCACGGCCGGCCGAGTGTGTTCGTCAGGATCGTCAGCGACGTTTTTGGAGAACGCGCCAAGGCCTTTTCGATGATCGGCTTCAGATCCCGATGAATCGGTATCCAAAGCTGCTTGTCGGTTTTTTCCTGACGCACGCTGATGACGTTGGCGTGAATCGATGTCTTCAGCATGGAAAGCACGTCGTCCTCGCGCTGGCCGGTGTAGAGCGCCAAAGCAGCGACCTGCCAAAGATCCTCTCGAAGCCTGTCCTCCGCCTCTTTGATCGCCTCCCACGGCCAGGGGGCATACTCAGAGCCGCCCTTGAGGGGTTTTATCTCGCGACATGGATTGTCCAGGCGCCAGCCCCGCGGCACTGACCATGCCAGCATTGCGGAGAGGCAGCGGATGAGATTGTTGGCAGAGGCCGGCGTGTCGGCGTAGAGATCGCGGAGCGTCAGGACGTTTGGCGGCCCGATCCCCCGAACCTGTAGTTCTCCCCACGACGCCTTGATGCGCTCGCTATAGCGCTTCCAATCGATCTTGGTCTTCTCCGAAAGCTGCCGCCATTCCGGAGAGGCGTGCCATGCGCCGACAAGGTCTTCGAACGTATCGGATTTCTTCGCTGCCGGCGGCAGCTGCATGGCCCTGGCATATTCCGCCCAGAACTCGGAGGACTTTGGGTCGTCCGGAAGCCTAATGGCCTTCTCGGCGCGCGGGGTCCCCCGGAACTTCATGAGGTACAGGTAGGGCCTTCCCACCTTGTTTTTGACCTGTACGACGTGCGGCGGCAGCTTGGGCGGCACGACGGGCTCCAGCGTCATATGGATCATCGGTCACAGAATCGGCAGTCTTGCCGCCCCTCAGATAAGAGTCCACCTCAGCCCAGCAAAACAGCAATGCTTCCCCAACTTTGTGCGGCACGGGAAGCAGGCCGCGCTTAACGTATTGGTCAACCGCGCCGGGCTCCAGATCGAGCCGGCGGGCGAGCGTCTCCTTTTTCAAATAATCAGGCCAGGTCACTTCCCTACCTCTTGTGTCTTTGACAGGGCTCGGATGGCCGCCGCTATGTGATCGCCCCCGACCACGACTCCTGCATTGGGTCTACCTTCAACGAAATAGACTGGCCCGCTCTTCATCGTCTCCGCCACTTTCGCGCACATCTCTATGGTGGAGGCCGTAGACGCTTCCATCAGTTTGAAATGGGCGTCGCAAATCTTCAGAATTTCGCCGCTATCAGGCGCGGTCTCGCAAGCGCAGTTCATCACTTCTCTCCCTGAGACAGTGCTCGGATGGACTTGGCGACAGCATCGCAAGCGTCTGCTTGATAAGCATACGGGCCGTGGTCGTCGAGGCGGCCTTCCGCAATTGCTCTGTCAGCAAACTCTTGCCAGAGCGAGCGGTTGGACTCCGCCACTTTCGCGCACATCTCTATGGTCTCTGTACGGATGGTGGAGAGTTGAGAACGGAGCGCGGTGATCTCAGCGTCTTTCGACGGCTGAAGGCGCGCCACGATCTCCGCCTCGACGGCGTCGCGCCATTTGTTTACGGCTTCCCATTCCGGCGTTCCGCAAACGAGGCGCTTGTCGCCATTCGGTTGCCTGACCCCGACAAATTCGCGGCGCTCTAGCTCGCCCTCCGCGAATGATCCGATACCGGCGGCGAACATTTTGATATTATCAGTCATTCTCACTCTCCCTTTAGGTCTGTTGAGGAAGGGATTTGGTTCATGTGAGCAGCGGGACGCTCGGGTTCTACGTCACGGTCACCGATCGACGGCGGATTAGCTTTCGCGAGAGCTGCAATGGCGCGCTCAGTGGCGTCCCAGCAGTATTTCCGACCAGGGTTCGGAGCGAGGTTGTTAATGCGCTCGTATCCGATGACGGTGAGCACCAACGCCTCCAGCGCCTCATAGAGATCTGGAGCCGCTGCGATGATTGGCTTGTCTTCGTCTTTCACCGACACGTAGCTGGCACCATTCTTAGCCAGACCAGCGCCTAAGACGAGGAACCCGCCATCGGCGACCAGTTCGCCGCTATCCCAGGACCAAGGTCCCGGAGTAAATTGCGGGAAGTCAGGTGACCGTGAGGTCGAGTCCGCAAGTGATTCAGAAGAATGAACCATTACCTTATTCCTTCATATTTGGTTCATGTGAGCAGGGTCGCTCTCGGGTTCGTCAGAACGGTCACCTAGGCTTCCGAGTGAGGCGAGAAGCGCTTTGATGGCCTTCCGAGCAGCGCGCCGAGAGCGGTCGTCCATGGCGGTCTCAACCATCGCGTTGTCGCATTCTTTGATGGCGTCGCGCGCAACTGACCGCAGAATGTGGGCAAGCCCGGACCATTGCGCTTCGTCTAGGCCTCCCGCTTTGCCAGCGATCTGAGCCATCTCATCGAATTTGTCAGC
Organism: Hyphomicrobium sp. ghe19; assembly: GCF_902712875.1. NCBI lineage: Bacteria > Pseudomonadati > Pseudomonadota > Alphaproteobacteria > Hyphomicrobiales > Hyphomicrobiaceae > Hyphomicrobium > Hyphomicrobium sp. ghe19. The sequence goes on from NZ_LR743509.1 coordinate 1,525,023, forward strand.
CATAGCCTCTCCTCAGAAAATAAAGGCCACCAGCGCCGCTCGGCATCCTTTCGGGTAGCCACATCCCCGCACGCCGTACGAGGAGTTGTTTGCCAGGCGCTGGTGGTTCCCTCTCATGCTTCCTCGGCCGCCAGGGGCGAAGCATGGTTCAAATTCACTAGAGATAGTTTTGAGCGCCGCTCTTTGACCGCTTTAGCTTCGGCCTCTACATCCAGAAGCAAAAGGATTTGGGCCTCCACTTGCTCCTTGAACTGATCTAGATCGGACATCCACATGAAGACGTTGACGCGTGTTCCGATAATTTTCCCGTCAGCCACCCATCGCGCGATCCCGCCCTCCTCAATGAACTCAAGTGTCATCGAAATCTTGCGACCGTTCAACTTGCGGTAAAGGTCAGATGACCGTGAGGTCGGGTCCGCAAGTGATTCAGAAGAATGAACCATTCCCTTATTCCTTATTCTTACTGGGAGTGAGATAGGATCGCGCTTCAATCGCGCAGCCACATACGTTGCTGTCCCACGATGGGCCCGCACACGGCAGTCTCCCGAGAAGAACCCCGCACTCGTTGTCTCCGCGGACCTTTATGAGCATCGCAGTCTGCAGCTCTTCCACTCTTGCTGATAGACGGTCACGGTCTTCAAGCGCTGATAGAATGTCGGGGATTGCGATCGGCTCCCCGTTACGAAGGATCGCGGCACCGTCGCTGCAAACGCCCTCGCTGTATTCCACGGTCTCAGGCATCTTTGTTCTCTCCTGAAGTGGGGAGGGGTGAAGCACCTGCTGAACTATGCGGATAGACTTGAACTTGGTACGCCGCCGCCGTGTTCAGGAGCCCCAGCAGCCGCGAAAGGGACTGCGTCGTAATCATGTCGCCTCGCGCTGAGCAGACAGAGATGTTTTGCACGATCGCGTCACACCACTCCTGCGTCGTCGCAAACGGCGAATTTGGAATGTTCAGAGTTACAGAAATCGTGTCCATAATTCACTTCCCCTTCCCAGCATCAATCTCATTGCGTACATCGCGGGCTTTGCGGAGATCGGCGAGCGAGAAATCCTCAAACGGATGCGCGTTGACGCTCCCGAAGCCTAAGCTGTCGGGCACATCATCGCGGTACTGTTCGGCCAGATCTGCAAACGGCTTCACCACCTCTAGCAGCGCGTCTCTTTCTGCGAGTGCTTTCGTGAGGGCGGCTGCCAATTCGGTTTTGTGAGCCTTGACAAGCCTGATTGCCTCGTCGCGGCAGCATATGCCGTCGTATTGTTCATCTCGTTCTTTGATCAGCTTGTCTCTCTCGGACTGAAGCTGCGTAAGGGCGGCTTGAAGTTCGGTCATTGGGGCCCGGTCGGGAGAGTCGTCACTCCCTGTTCGGCCTACGTCGTCAGCTTGGCCTTCGCCTTCGACGATAATCGGCTCTGCAACTCGCACCGGGTTAATGGTTGCCCTCGCTTCATCTCTCTCTTTGATGAGCGAGTCGATAAGGTCGGCGGCTTGCAACTCCATCTCAGAAATTCCGAGACATCCCGCTTCTCGCGCCAGACCCACGCTCTTTCTCAGGAGCGCTACGAGTTCCGCTGGTTGCAGCACTGTCTCAGCCATGGTGCTCACCACAGATCCTCCGTGTAAAGTTCCCGCATCGTTGGAGCCTTCTTGAGTTGTCCGGCGGCCCACGCAATGCCAAGGGCTTCGACGCGAGACACAAAGCGCCCTTGGTCGGTCAGGAAGCCCTGGTCATCCGGCTGCGCGTACCGCGTGGCATCCGGCTTATCAAGCGTGCCGCAAAGCGTGTTGATGATCGTCCAGTGTCGCGCGGGTGGCGGCATACTTAGCGCCACGTCGCCAATCTTCACAGCGGCGGCAATAATGCGCTCTTCATCTGAAATGGGCTCTGCCATGGCTGCTAGAGCGCTCCTTCTGATGACTGAGATAGAGCTTCCTTCTCTTTTGAGAGGGAAGGTTGGTTCATGCTGACAGCGTCGCTTGGCTCTTCGAACTCACGGTCACCGTTCGTCAGCAGTCGCTCATACGCTTTGAATTGCTCTGTCGGCGGCTTGCCGGACCGAACATCGTCGGACATCACTGACCAGAGATCTGGCAGGCAGGCTGTAAACTCTCCGACGGCCTCACGAAGCGTATGACCGGTCCCTGTAGCGCCCCGTAAATCGTGAGATGTCGCGATATAGAACGGGCCAGTTGGAAGGTCATAGCGACGTACGCTGATTGAAAGCTCAGCAGCAGGCTGGTCCGATGACCGTGAGGTCGTTGCCTCGGGTGATTCAGAAGAATGAACCATTTCGTCCTCCAGTAGTAAGAGCGAGAGCAGGAGCGTTCATGGTTTCGAAGAAGCACATGGCGTGGCCCGCGAGATCAGTTTTCATATTCCGTCTCCCTTCCGCGCTCCCAGAGCCGCCAAGCATCAACAGCTTTTTGGTAATCGAAGATCGTTGACGTCTCGTCCGCGAGCGCTTTCTCTGCTGCCAGCAGGGAGAATTCACGGAGCGTCATAGGCGTCACGTTCCTTTTCATTCGATGTTTTCGAAGATCTCTTTGCGGATACAGGTGTAGAGCGCGTCGCGCGCGATGTAGGCGGAGAACGCCGGCGGAATGGCTTCGCGTAATTTGTCGCGCGGCATCCATTGAATGCCCATCGCATCGCGGGCGAGCTGCACACCGCTGAAGTTCCCGACGACGTGGATGAATTCACCGTCCCGAACGGGCCGTCCCATCTTGCGGAGCGGTGCGACGTGTTCCGGGTGCGGTGGCGCCGTGATGGGCCAAGAGCACTCAAACAGCCTGTGCCTGTAGGTGCGTAAGCCAAACATCGCGCCGCAGAGTTCGATTGGGTTGATGAGCGGCGCTCCGACGACATTCTCTATGCAGTACGGAATGCCGGATGCTTTTAGAATGGCCCGCGTCGGCGCGATAAGATCCGGGTGCTCGTTGTCTTGAATGCGCTGGCAGAGCGTGTAGGCTTGGCACGGTGGCGATGCCCAAATGAAATCAAAGCCACGGACGTTGATTGCCGTCGCGTCTGCCTGAATGAAAGGGAAGGGGTAGTGCGGCTGCGGCTCGATATCCACACCGATGACATCGAAACCCGCGCGGTGCAGCCCCTCTGAGGCTCCGCCGGCACAGCAAAAGAGATCCAATGCTTTTGGCCGCCTCGTGCTCATATCCCCGTCCGTTCCCCTATTGGTGCTTCACCCGTCATCGCTTTACCCAATCGCCATTGGCTTTATGTTTCCAGCCACTTGCCTTTGAGCCGGGTATGGGACGGGACTTCTTGCGAGCGTTGATGCGCTTCTCAAATCCGCTACGCGTCTTGTCGATCTCCGGCCGGCGCTTGCGAGTCTTCGCATCGTGGCAGCGCTTGCGCATCACACGGCAGTTCTCAAGCGTCGGCTCGCCGCCAATCGTGTCCTCTTTGATGTGATCGTATTCCGGGCCGTCCCCAGCGATGATCTTGACGCCACAGCCGCATTCGCAAATGCCGCCGCTTCGCTGCCATGCCGCCAGCTTCACTTTCTTGGAGAACTCCTGACGGCTCATCTCCAACCCCGCTGTTTTTCAATCTCATCGTCGACGTCGATCACCTGAAAGCGTACTTCTTTGCGTATATCGAACTGGTTCAGAGGATGGCCAACCGGCTGTGAAATCCACTTCGCAATGATGATCCACGCGAGAACGAATGCCACCACGAGAGCAATTGCTCGGACGTATTCGACGGTCATTCGAGCGTTCCTTCCAAGGCTTCAATCTTGTCGAGGAAGTAATCTTTCGTGACCTGAGGAACGCCCGGGTTCTTCATCATGTGGGCGTTGTCGGCGCGGAGTTGGTGCAATTGCTTTGCCGTCTTGCAGCTATCGAGCGCAGCCTTGTAGTTGTCAGCCCACGACTTGATCACAACGTCGGTCAGAGCTTCAGCGTTCTTGATGGCGCGCGGCTTGTGTTCGGGCTCATGCGGCGTTGCTTCGGCGCTGTCGTCTTCAAGCGTTGACATGCCCAGCATCTTGGCCAGACAGTTCTTCACCGCGTTCGTGAAGGCCTTGGAGTAGTCCTTGTCGTTGAAGTCCGTGCCGGCGCCCCACGCCCCAGTGACGATACGATCTTCGCCGTCGTCAACCGATACGAAGTGGCCGTCGATGTAGACCGCCGTCTTGTTGCCGGTCACCTGCACCCCATCGCGCTTCATCACGGGATAGAAGACGATGCCGTTCGCTAGAAGCGCCGACTTGGCAAACGTCACGACCTGCGCCGACGACACGCCTTTATAGGAGAAGGACGCGCCGTCTTTCGTCTTGCCCTTTATGTCGGCGTCAAGCGTGATGACCTTCACATCAGATTGTGCTCTTGCCAGTCGGAGATAAACGCTGTCGTCTGACTTCCATTTCTGAGTGCTTGCCGCGCTGTCAGCCACTTCCACTCGTCCATCGTCACTGGACGGAGCCTCAGCCACGCCTCCCATATCTCCCAATGGTCGGTCAGCACGCGCCCGCGGGTTTCGAGCCGGAACCTTTCGGGCTCCGTTAGCTCCCCCGTTGTCCAGTCGATCTCCTGGCTCAGATAGATGCGAGCCGGAATCCAGATCTTGCTCCATGCTTCCAGTCTCCTTTTGAAGTACCCGCATTCCGGACCATCGGTGTGCACGGCCCCCGTTTGATTTGCGCGCCACCACGCCAGTTGCTGATCGAGCGGCGTTGGCGTTCTCATTCGATGTCGACTCGTACCGTCGGAACCTTGTCGTCGTCTTTCGTCTCGCGTAAGCCGTTCAACAGATCGACCAATGGTCCTGTGCGCTCTAAGGCTCCGCAGTCTTGAGCCTCACGAAGGAAATGCATCTGGGCTTTCCCAAGCTCTTCCGCCGCGAGCGTCACCGCGTTGGCGCGCTTCTCGACGTAGGAAAGATGGAGGTCTTCCCGCTCTTGGTTTTCCTTGCGGACTTGCTCGAGAGCGATTTCGGCGCGCATCAGTTCAGCTTCAGCCGTCGTCAGCCGATCATTCGCGCGCTTGGCGGATTTCGCAGCTACGTCGAGTGGAAGCTTTCTGACAGAGGCGAGCAATCCAGCTGGAGGTTCTGTCTTCTCTGCGTTTGGAACGGCGTCTCGCCAGCTTGCGCCTTGTGCTTGATGGCCTTCGGTGCGGCCGAGAAGTTTGTTCAGCATGACCGAGCCCTCCGATAGAATTCGAGATCGTCGCGAAGCCGCTTATTTTCAGCTTCGAGATCGGCAACGCGCTTTTCCTGAAGCTCCAGCGGGATATGCTTGGCGACGGCTTCTCGGATCGCTCCAGAGTCATACCGGTCGCGAAGGGCATACCGATTCAGCGCCCACTCTTTGCCGCCGAGTAGAGCTTCCACGCTGTCGTCGATCTGACGCCACATCGCCCCTTGCAGGTTGCTTTCTACGTCCGAAAGCAAGAACGTTTGAACGTCATCCCAAATGGTCTCGCGGATCTTGTCCGTTGCCGTTTTGGTGATGTCATCGATCAGCGGCTGGAACTGCTCCGCTTTGAAGTGCTCCACATAGCGCTGAACCACGCGCTGTGAAGCGAAGTAGGCGGGACCAAGAACATCTCTCTTTATGCCCTCGAAAATGTCGTCGTCTGTGATGCCAATGGCTTCGCTCATCTCATCCCCCAAACCAAATCCAAATCAGCGCCAAGATCACCGGACTACTCGCTACGATTGCCAGTCCTATTGCTTCGAGTAGCCTTCGATCCATCTATCCTCCCGCTATTCCACTCGGCATCATGAACACCACGCCCACTGCGAGAACCGCGAAGCAGAAGAACAATGCGAGCCTCACATTCGGCCTGTCGTTGTCGCTTCTCGCGGTCGCGGCGCACGTCTGCGTATTTTTCATCCCGAACTCTCCACCAAAATCGAGCCAAACTATCTTTGCTCTCGCGCCAACACTGCTGCGCAAGCTCTTCACACCGGCACGCTTCGAACAGATACACTTGGACCGGGTCCATCAGTCGTCGTCGCTTCGCATGAGACCGTCGACGAAACGTGCGAGGCCGAACACCAAAGCCACGCAGATGATGGTGAGGAGGAAGGTGATCATTCCGCAGCTTCCCTCTGTTCCCATCCGCTCTCTGCAATAGAGACGTGCCAGTTGTCGACCTTCCCGCGGACGCCCTCGACTGGGAAACCCTTTTCGAGGGCGTCCGCGATGCCGCGCGCTCGAAACTCGGCCAAGCTTGACAGCTGCTTGTTCCGCAATGGAACCGGGTAATACCTGAGGATTTGTTTTGGCCGCCCGAGAGGGTTCGTCTTGTCTGTCGCGTATGCGTCGAGCATCAGCCCAACTACGGCACCGTCTTGATCGATATGCGCAACGCCGGAATACAAGCCGACTTCCGCGCCGTGATCGTCGATGCCGACTTCTTCGAATTCGAAGGTAACGGCGTAATCGTTTTCAACCGGAAGACGCTCGATAGGGATCACACCGCAGGTCATTGGGAGACCTCCCCACGGGCTTTGGCGAGAGCGCGCTTGGCTAATTCCCAAGTCGCCATCGTGTGCCCGCGGTCATCAAGAGCTTTCAGTGCCTCATAGAGATCAGGAGCCGCTGCGATGAGTGGAGCGTCATCGGGGTTGCTCACCGAAGCGATGACTGCATCTCTGTCGTCGGCGTACACGTCGCAGTAAGGGACGGCGTAGTCTTGCCCGACATCGCCAGCGTCCCACTTCCAAGGCCCCGGCGTAAAAGCTGTATCGGTCATCTGCTTTGCCCTCTTTGAGTTTTGAAACCGGCAGGCCGAAGTCTGGATGCCTGCCGGTTCCTCCCCTCTCGACCCCGCGCCGAGATCTGAATTCTGGAAGCTGCTGCTGCAGGTGGGTATCCTCATCATGAGGGGCCGTTATTGGCTCCTGCAGCAGCAGGATCAGCGTGGAAGAGTGGGAACCTTTGCGAAGCGTCTCGTCCGTGCTGATGTCCAACTTGTTAATTGGAAATTTCCAACGCGTCAACATGAAATTTGGAAATTTCCAACTCTCTGTGCAAAACGTTGTCCGCCCTGCATTCGCGGTGCAGGCGGACTAGGGAAGAAAGCGAATGAGGTAGTGGAGGACTATTCCGGCAGCGAGCGCGCCGAAAAATACTTCAAGAAATATCTTCTTCTCGCGGATGCTTTCGCGCACCCATCGAAATTCGTCGAGCAGTGCATCATGCCGGTGGCGAGGATTGTCGAGGTCTCTATCTCGAGGATCCATCGCCGTATCAATTCCGGAAAATCATCTTGATCGGCGCGATCCACTTTAGTTCGACGCCGGACAATTCTTCACCTTCAGGTTCAAACGAGCGAAGCGTGTAGTTGCCCTTGGCATCACGCTTCCCCAGAATCTTGAAGTACCTTTTTCCGTCTTTCGACTCTACGATGCAGTCCAGACCGATGAGATTATGGAAGTTTCTTGATTGCTTAGGTCCTGACAGAATGTCTCCCAGGCGATAGCCCCGACTTCTGTACTGATCTGTAGTCACTTCGAGGGAGACAAGATCTTCATCAAGTACGCTCAGCGGAAACTCCCTCGACGCGTGTCGAGCGGGTGCCCACATTTCCCCACCTAGAATTTCGTACACTACTTCCAAAGTTATACTCTGTTTTTTTTCATCTTGAAAGAGATTCGAAAGTTCGAGGCGCACCGCGCGCGCGACTTTCTGCAAATTCTCTATCGACGGCACGGTTCCGTTTCGGAATGCAGTCATGAAGGATCGATTGACCTTTGACCTTCTGACGACCTCTTGATCGTCCAGGCCTAGCTCTTGAATCCGATCCAGAATTCTTTGGCGCCATATTTCCATGGCCTTCTTTTACTGATCCACAGATTACCCGTCCCGTTGGAAATTTCCAGTTGCACAGTTGGATATTTCCAAATATCTGTTGGTCATGAGCGAACGACAGAAGCTTCTGCAGGACATCGAGAGTTTCATTGACAAGTCCGGTCTCGCCGCGTCGCGGTTCGGCCTGCTTGCCATGAACGATCCGGCTTTGGTCAAGCGGCTGAGGGCTGGCGGTGACGTGCGCACCGAGACCGCACAGAAACTCCGAGACTTCATGAGGGGGTGGAAGCCCCCTGCAAACCCTAAGCGTCGGGCTGAGGCCCGCGCCGCCTAGCATTCATCAGTAAGCGTTGCGTTTCTAGCGTCCTGTCAGCGCTTACCGCTGGCGACAGGAGCCTTTGCGCGCCGTTTTATGTCTTCCCCTCGGCGCGTGAGGGTGAGGTGCCCCAGTCCTGTCGCCTGCCGTGTGCGTCCCTAAACAACTGCAACTGCGGCCGGAGCTTTCACACCGCTCCGGCCATTTCTGACTGAGGGAAGCATGGCAACGAAAGACCAAGTCCTAAAGCTCCTAGAGAAGGGGCTCAATCCGCAGCAGATCGCGAAGAAGCTCGGGTGCAAGGATGGATACGTTCGGGCGACGAAGGCGCGGGCGTTCGGAAACGGGCGGGAAGTCCAGCGCCGCTATGATGAGGCGCACAAGGCCGAACGAAGAGCGTGGATGCGGGATTACAAGCGCGAGAGACGCGCGACCGACCCGGAATATCGAGAGTACGAGCGCGAACATAGTCGCAAGCGCTACCAGAATGATCCGGAGTACCGCGAGCGCAAGCGCATCAGTTCTCTCCGGTATTACCACGCCCGCAAAGCCGAGCAATCCCAATCCGCAAACTAAAAGACCTGGATCTCCGAGGGCTAATCGAGATCCAGGTCAGACGCTAATTCTTGGGGGCACTTGAATGACCAGCGACGCGACAAACTCAAAACCGGTCAATGATTTGAATCTCACTGATTTGCGTGGCGAAATAAAGACTCGTTGGATCAGAACATCTGTGGAAATGTTCGAGCATCCATCTCTTAATTTCGGGCCATATGACCGCCGCTCGGCATGGATGTGGCTGATAGCGAATGCGGCTTGGAAAGCACGCGAAATAAATCACAAGGGCGCGCGGCTCGTTCTTGAGCGCGGCCAGGTCCTCATCGGGCGCAAGTTTCTCGCTGAAAAATGGGGCTGGACGGAGCAGAAGGTCCGCACCTTCGTGCTCCGGTTATGTGAAGACGGCATGCTCGAAATCAACCAGAGCAACGGCCACTTCGCCAATATCGCAACCATTTGCAATTACGAGAAATACCAGACAGCTCAACCAGAGCGCGGCCAGTCAAATAACCAGAGCTTAACCAGTCAACAACCAGAGCCTAACCAGACTCTTACCAGTAATACCAATACTACCAATCTAGATTCTTGCCAGATAGCAGATACTAGTTCTGTTGCTGCGGGCGGGCCGAACGAAATTTCGGGTTTGAATGGTTCGACGGGATTGATCGTCGAAAGCATGGCCCATTGGCTGAACCCTTGGGCGCCCGACTACCCAGCTGCCCACAAATCGATCGCCGAAGCATGCCGGATCTACGGGCCGACGATCGTTCGCGATGCCTTCGCCGAGCTCAAGGCGGACCACGCTGATGGCAAGGTTCGCGCGCTGACGCACAAGGCGTTCTACGGCTACTGCCGGACGGCAAAAGAACGCCCAGCAACCCGGGCGCAGCAAGCCCCCACATGGTTCGACGAAGAGCGCAGGAAGCGCAGCGAATTTCTCGCTATGGCAAGGGGGGAAACGCTCAATGGCTAACCACCTCGTGGCGCGCTTGGCCGTGATGTACGGCAAGCCGGATACCGACGATCCGAAGGCTTGGTTCGACGAGATGGACAATCTCGTCAAAAATTATTCCCGTTCAGAGCTCGACAAAGCTGCCGACATCGTTTTGCGCACGCATCGTGGGAACCGGTTCCCGAGCGTCTCCGAACTGCTTACGGCCTGTGCCGATGCGCGAGAGATGGGGATCGACCACAAGCCGACGCCGCCTAAGTACCCAGAATGGACGCCTGAAGCGATCGCCAAGGCCGATGAGCTCATTCGCAGCGGCTTGGGGAAGCGTGCTGCCGAAGAGGGCTGGGTGTTCGCGCTGCACACGTTCTGCCGCAAGCACCGGCGCTTGCCGATGGACCGCGAGATCGGAGCATGCATCGCGGAAGCGAAAGCTTTCGACGAGGCTTACGCCCGCAACTCGATTGAGAAGGAAAAGGGCTCCCGGCTGCACGCGGCGCTGAACGATCTAGGCGACAGCATGCTCCGCATGCGCGCGTTCCTCGGTGAGGTCGTTCACGGCCGGGTTCGCTCGGACGCAGAACTCCGCGCTTATCTCAATGATCCAAAATCATTTCAGGTGAGGGGCCGCGCAGCATGATCCGCCGCTTTCTCTGCAGAGTTTTCTCGATGCACGACATGGAAGTCACGGACGAGAACTGTCCAGGGGCTTGGGATCGTGAGACCTGCAAGTATTGCGGGCTCTCCGTTGAGAGACATTGGCACACGCAGGAAATTCGGTTCCTGGATTTTGCGAAGAAGGAGGCAGCATGACGGAATACGCGTGGACAGATTGGATACAGCATATTCCCGGCCAAGAGCTTCTCCCAGGGACGTATGTGCTGATGGAGTTCGTGAACCGGGAGAGGAACGTGTGGACGAAAGAAGGGCAGATCGACGCGAGCCATAAGGGGCATCCGTGTTGGCGCATGCGCACGCCCAACGGGCCAGCCGTCATGATCACCCGCTACAAAATTCGTCTGGATGCAGACCTCACCGAGGAAGAAGCAGACGAGCATCTACCGGATCTCATCCGAGCATGACCAACGAACAGATATTCGAGATCTCCTACCGCTGGAGAAAAGGCCAGGACAGCTTCGACATTGCGAAGAAGATGGAGCTTAAGGAAAGCGACGTTGAGATCGCGCTGTTTAAGTACGTGATCAGGCCACGCAGACGGAGGGCAGCATGAGGGCAATTGCAGGAATTTTCCTCGGCGGTCTTTGCGGCTGTCTATCGTGGATACTGCTGTGCTGGCTTCTCGGCTTGGATACGCAGAGCAGCCTCGCGTTCTGGTTATTCATCCCGCTTTATTTCGGGTTCGGTTTTGCGGGGTTCTTGGCGGCCACAAATTGAGATGAGCGAGAAGGCGCTCAAGTACCGTGATCAGAGCGAAGAAGGTGAGGGCAGCATGACCATAGGCGACTTTCTAGCGAAGCATCCAGGGTGGACGACGCTTTGGGTCATCATCATCGCCGCGGCAATTGCGCGATGACCACCAAATCCATCAAAGGCTACCGCATATCAAAGTCTGGAAAGATAGAGAAGATTCCAGGGTTCGGCTTGGATGCGAGCCAGAAAATAAAACAGCGGACCAGTAAGAAAGTGCGCGTTGTGAAAAAAGGTAAGGCCTAATGGAAGACGCGCTTTCCCCAACTCGCGAACAGCTTCGCAGAGCCACTTACGAGCCGCCCCAGGTCGATCAGCAAACAGATCGGCGTGCCTGGAGAAAGCTCGCCCTCTTCGATCAGCTCTACCGCCGCAGCGAGATCGAATACTTTCAGTTCCGGGCCGCAGAAAAGCTCGAACAGCACTGGTACGGCGCGCAGGGGCATGACGTGCGCCTCTCAGACGAAACAGGAGGCTCAGGAGAGCGTCTTGAATACCCCCGGTCCTATCATGCCCAGATGGTGGAAAGAGCCCGTCTGGAGCTTCTCCCGAGGGAATGGCTGGCGTTACAGTGCCTATTGCAAGAGACCGAAGACCTAGCATCGATCGGCCGGAAGTGGCGCGCTGTTGGGACGAAAACGATAGCGCGGTCACAAGGGCTGATGCTGGTATCGCTAGGGCTTGAGCGGCTAGCGTTTCATTGGGGGTTTGCGAAGTGAACTCCAACGATGAAATTCTGCTTCGACTGCGCGGCGTTCCTGCCCAGAAGGGCGATTGGAAGGACAAGTACGATCCTAAGAACCCAAACAAGATCGCTGCCAATGACAATGACGCAAACAAAAAGGGCGACCCTGAGAGGCGCCAGATAGACCGTCAATCTGTCAGGCTCCCGGTGCAACTCCGGGAGGGGAGCCAGTCAACCAAGGAGCCACAAGTGTTTATACCATTCACTTTTTTAATTCCTGCCACGCTTGGCGTTTTGGCATTTGGTGTGTGGCTGGGGAAAAACTTTGGAAACTGAAAAAGGGCGACCCTAAAGCCGCCCTTCCAACTAACCTATGTCCTGCAGAGACACCGTGAGGAATTCTAGATCGAGTTTGGAGGACGAGAGAGGTATCTTGAGAACTCGTCCTCGGTGATTGGTCGTACGACGACGTCTTCGAAGAGTGCGGCCAGCATCAACAGGCCACCGCCGATGATGAAGAGTGCGAGGATTGCGAGCAGTACGAAAAATGCTAGGTAGTCCATGGGATCGTTCCTTCTCTGATAAGGTTCGGTTCAAGAGGCTCGCCGCGGGTAGTGACCGTTGCGGGCCTCGTTTATGTATGTATTGCATCCCATGGGATGCGTCAAGCAGATAATTGACATGGGATGCAATTTAATGCATGTATATCCCCATGACACAGGATACCCAGATCGCTGTTCGGATCTCGACGCAGGCGCTCGCAGCGTTGGATCAACTGAGAAAACAAGAGGATGACTTGCCCTCGCGCGCGGAAATGATCCGGCGGCTCATCGAACGGGCATCGGAAAAGAAGGGGCGGAAATGAACGAGGACAAGCTTAGTAAAGCGGCCGCCCTCGAAGCCGAAGCGCGGCTTCTCAGGAGCGAGGCCTTTAATGATCGGCCTTTGCCGGACTTCTGGCGTGTCGGCCAGAAGGTTCGCACGCTAGAGAGAAAAGAGTGGGCGTGGAGTGCTGGAGCCATAATGACCATTGTTGAGGTCCGCGACCCGAAAATTCCTGCGAAAGATTATCAGGTCTTCTGGACTCGGCACCATTTGTCGAAGGGTGGCGAGAAATTTTGGACAGAGCCTAACGACGTTGAATTGGTTGAAGACAACTGACCCCTAACCCTCCCACTTATTGCGGCTCCCGCCCATAAAGCGCTTGAAGTGCCGCTTAAGGCGCTTCGTCTGGGTCGCCCACGGAGAGACGTGCAGCTTTTCACCGTAGGGTGCCAAAACTAAATCCCAGAAGTCGTTATTGCCCCGCCATGCAGCCTGCCCAGGGGGAACAGGGCTGGCATCCTCGATAACGAGGACCTCATGCGCAGTTGAATAGTTTCCGACCTTGCGACCGAGGTCCTCAGGCCGTCTGAAGGCTTTTGTTTTATGGATGACTAAGAGCAGCGGCACTGTTCCGAGGAGAGCTTCGCGGGTGAGTTGGCACAGGCGCTCGTGCTCAGCAGCGCCAGCCTCATATCCAACCTTGAACGCATCCTCCACCTCGTGGGAGTACCGGACCCCGTAGCGCATGTTGAACAGATAGCCGCCGACCCTCTCGACATCCCCGGCCTCAAACATGCCCTCGAAGTCATTGTCGAGATAAGCGCAGATCGCATCCGGAGGCGTCACCTGCCGATCAAAGATCGTCGGCGCGCATTTCTCTTTCCCGAAATAGCGGCGTATCTGAAAGCCAGCACGACAGTCATAGCCGAAGCTTGCGAATTTCCTGTCTGACACGCTGCCCCCGATCAACGCTCTCCGGCGCTTTGAACCGTGCGCAGCATAACCCCAATTCTACCGGCGTGGCCAGAAGGACTCTCTTTCTCAATTTGCTGCGAACTTCCGCAAACTACCCTCTTGTATCGCGTTAACAAATCAGTCAGTGCTTCATGTATGGTGGCGTTCCTGCGAACAGAGGACAGCCACGTTTTCTAGGCCCCCAATGCGTGGGGCCTTTTTCATTTCCGAAATCCCCTCAGCCTTCGATTTCCTCCCCAGCGGGATGGGACGACGAAGCTGTGCTCCCGCCCAATATCCTCTCCTGAGACGCGCGGGCTGAGGGGTTTCCATATCGTAACCGATTGAAAATGAATCACCTTCCTCCCCCGTGAAGGAGAACACCCCCATGTCCGAAACCGTGAAACAGCCCGACACCCTGTCGCTTCGCCTTGCGAAGATCATGGTGGGTGGCGCGATCTTCGCCGCTGTCTGCTATGCCGTGGACCTTGGCGTCGCGCGCGCCGCGCACTGGTATCTGGTGCCCGCAATCGCGCTCGGCCTCGTCTGTGTCGTCATCGGTGAAATCCTCTCCTGGCATAACGCTGCGATGGCCTTCCATGAGCGCCGCGCTGGCTCGATGTTCACCTGGGCCTTGCTTGGCTGCATCTGCTCGGGCGGCACGCTCTACACGAACTTCTCGACGTCGGCCCTGAACCAGGATGAAAACTCCGCTGTTCAGCAGACCGCGTTCAACACCTACGACGATAGCGCCAAGACCGAACGCGAGCTCACTCGTAAGCTGGAAGACCTTGACGCCCGGCTGAAGCTCGCCCCGGTCGAAACCGCTGACGCCTATGACGCCAAGATCGAGAACTTCAAGGCGCATAAGTGGTGGACTGCAACGGACGAATGCCGCGCCCCCAAGGGTCCGAAAACCCGCGCTTGGTGCTCGGATTACGCCTCTGCTGTCGCCAACAAGTCGAACGCGACGAACTCTCTGACACTAATCGAGGAACGCAAGGTAGCTGCAGCCCAGCTGAAGCAGGTTCGCGAAGAGCGCAAGACCGCAAAAGCCGTCGTCTCTGAGGACAGCCCTGCAATCTTGTTCCTTGCCAACTACACCGGCAACAAGGCGGAAGCCCGCCAGATCGACAGCATGACGTTTCCCGGCCTCGTGCAGGCCATTCTGATCCTTGGCGGCATTCTTCTGGCCAACGAAGAGGCTCGGAAGATGGTCAAGAAACCCTGGATCAACTGGCGCCGGGTCGGCTTCTTCTTCCATTGGGTGACGGCGGCCATGTCGTTCCGTCCCTTGCCTTCCTGGTCCGACCATCAGGTGATCAACAACCACACGACGATCATCGATCCGCACGGAGCGGAAGCTCTGAAGCGCCAACAGGAACAGTCGCGAAAGCTGGCGTCTAACCGGGTCGAGGCCTTGAAGAAGCTCGGCTTCCAAGACGGAGCATTCGCCTGATGGACCTCAACGCCTCTCTGGCCCCCATTCGGCCCATCACACAGCTTCTTGGCAAGGTCCTCATCATCGTGGGCCTTGCTGTCTTCTTCGGAGCGAACATTCCCTTCAATCACGCGTGGTGGGAAATTGGGCTCGCCGGCTGGCTGTTGCAGGGGGTTTGATGGGCAGCATCACCGCCTCGAGCAACGTCAAGGAAGCTCAGATCCAGGCCGTCGTCATTCGTGCTGACGGTTCGCGCGAGGATCTCGGAACGATCTCCTACTTCCATAAAAACCCGCTTCGCCGCTGGCTCTGGCGCTTGAAGGAGTTGCTCAATGGCTAGCGTATTCACGAACGCGGGTAAGGCAGCAGCAGCAGCTGCGCTCGTCACCGCCAACGCCTTGAAATACCTGCAATGGGGCGTCGGCTCCGGTCAGACGGCCGCAAGCACCACGGTCAACTCGACCTCGACCACGACGGAAGCGCGCGTTGCGGGCACGATGTCGAGCGTGACGACCTCAGTCACCAATGACACGGCCCAGATCGTCGGCACGATCACCGCAGCAGGTTCACGCGCCATTACCGAAGTCGGCGTGCACGATGCAGCTGGATCCGGCTCGCCTCCAACAGGCGGCAACATGGGGCTCTACGGTGATTTCTCGGTGATCAACCTTGCGTCTGGAGATTCCATCGCCTTCACAGTCAAGCTGCAGTTCTCGTGACGCATGGCCTTCGAGCCCAAGGGCCAATGGGAATACCTGCCGCGCTCGATTCCGGATCTAACCCAGAAGCTTAAGCGCAAAGGGCGTCCGCTTCTCTACATTTCTGCCGTAGCCGTTCTCGGCCTCACGCAGACGATTGAGACATCCTATAGCCTCGATAAGTCCGGGGCGCTGACGGTCCGGCAAAGCGTCGTCTCGACCAACGGCAAGCGCCACGAACCATTCGCCCTCGCGACTGTTGTCTTTCTCGCGACAACGGGCGCTAACACCTGGCCGGTTCCGAGCGATTGGAACAACAGCGTCAACACGGTTGAGTGTCTTGGCGGCGGCGGCAACGGTGGCGGCTTAAGAACGAGTGTCGCTCGCGCGACTGGTGGCGGCGGCGGTGGCTATAGCGCTAGTACAATCTCGGGTCTGACCCCGGGAGGAACGACGTCCTACACCGTCGGTGCCGCTGCCGGGGATACGTGGTTCGTCTCGTCCGGCACGCTCCTTGCGAAAGGTGGCGGCAACGGCGGCACAGCATCGTCAGGCGCTTCGCTCAGCGGCGGATCGGGCGGCGCATCGGCCTCTGGCGTCGGCGCAACGAAGTTCAGTGGCGGCAACGGCGGAGATGTGACCGCAAACGTCGCCACCGCCACGGGCGGCGGTGGCGCTGCTGGTCCCAACGCGGCTGGCGTGAATGGCACCAACAGTTCGACTGCTGCAACATCCACGGCCGGTGGCCGGGGCGACGGTACCTCTGGCGGCACGGGCGGTGCGAGTAGTGGCGGCGCTGGCAACGCAGGCACCGAATGGGATGCCACGCACGGATCTGGTGGCGGTGGCGGCGGGAACTATGGAAACGCTGGTAACATAACAGGCGGCAATGGCGGCCTTTATGGCGCTGGCGGCGGAGGCGGGGCTAATAACAATGGCATTTCAGGCAATGCCTCGGGAGGTTCCGGACGTCAGGGCCTCATCATCATCACCTACACGCCGCTTACGAACATTCAGTATTCGCAAGGCGTCAACATCACTTCGACTGCAACACTGGTCATCATCAAGAGCGCCGGAAAGACCGTCAGCCGAAGCGCAACGGGTACGGCCAGCATCACGAAAGCCGCTCAAAAAACAGCCTCGATCACTTCGACCGGAACGCCGTCTTTCAGAAAGACCGTTGCCCGTCTCATTGGTGGCATAAGTTCTACGGGCAGTGTCACGGTTGCAGCGGGCCGCGCGCTGCTTCAAACCATTTCGATTGCTGCAAGTGGAACCGCTTCATTTATCCGCCGCGCTGGAAAGATCATCAGTCCATCGTCTACGGGCTCTGTCACGCAAGGCCCGAGAGGCATAGGCAAGATCGTATCGCCGTCGAGCACCGGGACGGTCTCTGTTCGGAAGGCCATTGCAACGCTTCGCTCGATTGCTTCGACAGGAACAGTCAGTGTCCTAAAGCGCGCCGGAAAGACGATCACGAGAACAGCATCCGGCGCAGTCAGCCTCACGGTTCGTGCCGGCCGGGTGGTCATGATCGCGTTGACGGCAGTTGGAACTGTTTCGGTTCGACGCCAAGCTCTGAAGGTCATCGTCCTCGGATCGACGGCCGCGGTCAGCTTCGTCAAGGGCATGGCGCAGACGGTCCGTATCACAGCAACGGGCCTAGTCGCAATCATCTGGGCTCGGTTTCGCTACATCACGACCCCGAACGCTGGCGGCAAGTACATCACGACATCGAGAAGCACCGGAGTGCAGATCACATCAGGATCAGCCCCGGGAAATCAGATCACGACGGACGTTTCGGACAACACCGACATCACCACCCCATCATCAGCATCAAAGCAGATAACGGCTTAGGAACAATGGCGATTACGAAAGGTGTTTCTACACCTAAAAAACAGCTCCCCCGCGAATTGGAGAAATTCAAGTGGGAAGCGGGCAAGAGTCCGAACCCTAACGGCCGGCCGAAAGGTTCTCGTAACAAGCTCGAGGAGGCCTTTCTCAAGGCGCTCTATGAAGACTTCAAAGCAGGTGGCGTCGCAGCGATTACCGCCTGCCGTGCAGACAAGCCCGATGTCTACCTCAACGTCATAGCAAAGGTTCTTCCGAAACAAGTCGATGTCAAAGCCGACAGCTCAGTTGCCGACCTCGCGGACGGACTACACGCGGTTGCTGAATTTCTTAGCGCGTTTGCCGAAGAAGGAAGCGGCCCCGATCATGCGGGGTCTCTGCCAGACGGATCTGTTCTTCCTTCTGGTCTACGGGCTCAAACGCACTGACGCCGACCGCGATTGGATCTTTCTCCGCTGCCGTGAAATCCAAGCCGACCCCGACAATCGTTTGGATCTCTGGGCTCGAGGTCACTACAAATCGACCATCATCACGATGGCAAACACCATTCGCGAGATCTTGCTCGATCCGGAGATCACGGTCGGCATCTTCTCGCACACGCGTCCTATCGCCAAAGCCTTCTTGCGCCAGATCAAGCGCGAGTTCGAAACGAACAAGCTGCTCCAAAGCCTCTTCCCCGACATCCTCTATGCCAACCCGGGCGCCGAAAGCCCGAAGTGGTCGGAAGACGAAGGCCTGACGGTCAAGCGCAAGTCGAACCCGAAAGAAGCGACGATTGAGGCCTGGGGCCTGGTCGACGGTCAGCCGACGTCCAAACACTACAAGCTGATGGTCTACGACGACGTCGTGACCCGCGAGAGCGTGACGACGCCCGACATGATCGCCAAAGTGACGGAGGCCTGGGAACTGTCACGCAACCTCGGATCCGAAACGGCACGCACGCGCTACATCGGCACGCGCTACCATTTCAATGACACCTACAAGACGATCATGGATCGCGGTGTCGAGCCCCGGATTCACGCTGCGACGAAGGATGGGACGATCGATGGCGAGCCGGTGCTGCTGACGCGCGCCAAGCTCGACGAGAAGTACCGCGACATGGGGCCCTACACATTCGGCTGCCAGATGCTGCAGAACCCGAAAGCCGACGAGACACAGGCCTTCAAGGTCGAATGGCTGAGGCAATACGAGAACACGCAGCGCGAGGGTCAGAACGTCTGCATCTTGGCGGACGCCGCGAGCGAGAAGAAAAAGTCGAGCGATTACACTTCGATCTGGGTTCTTGGCTTCAACGGCGATCAGAACGTCTATTGCCTCGATCTCATTCGCGATCGGCTCAATCTGAAGCAGCGCGCCGCGGCACTGTTCGATCTGCACAAGAAGTACAAGCCGAACGATGTCGGCTACGAAAAATACGGCATGATGGCCGACGTCGAGTTCATGCACTCGGAGATGGAGCGGACCAATTACCGCTTCAACATCACTGAGCTTGGCGGCCCGATGCCGAAGAATGACCGCATTCGCCGGCTGATGCCCTACTTCGACCAGGGCCGCATCTGGCTACCGAAGAAGCTCTATCGCACCGATTATCAGGGCGTGGCGCGCGATCTGATCACCTCGTTCATTGAGGAAGAATACAAGGCCTTCCCGGTCGGGCTGCACGACGACATGCTCGATAGCTTGGCGCGCGTGTTTGATCTTTACCCGAACGGACTGCCGTTCCCGGATCAAAGGGCAGTCGATTGGACGTTCGGCAAGCCAGGCCCCAATGCATCGCCGTGGGTTTGAGCAAGGAAAATTTGTATGAAGCTCGATCGTTTCATCGCCAAATCGCTCAAGGGCATTGATGGCAAGCGAGTCAATCTCGGCGCCACGCTTCGCCTTCGCGATAGGGTGAAGGCGCTTATCACATGGATGGAGCGCGCATGAAGACCATCACGCCCGAGCGCTTCGAGATCATCAAGCTCTCGCATCCGAACGCGGAAATCCAAATCCGCAACGGTGTCGAGGTGGCCGTCATCCCAACCTATGACGCGAACAACGACACGATCGGCGAAGTGGTGATGAAGCTCGACCGTGAAGGCGTCACGCCAAAGCTCAAGCCCGGCGATGTCATTCAGCACACCAAGAACGGGTCGTTCATGGACATCGTCGATCCGTTCACGAAATTTCTGAAGATCCGCAAGGGGCCGAAGGCAGACTGATGTCCGATACAGATATCGTCAAAGAGGCCCGCGACGCCCTCGATCTGTCGTTTCAGCACGATCGAAGCAATCGCGAGGAAGCCAACGCGGACCTGTCGTTCGTGGCAGGTTACCAATGGTCGGACGCGGAACGCGAAGAGCGCGCCGGCCGCCCGACCATCACCATCAATCGTTCCGGGCAGTTCATTCGCCAGGTCGCCAACCCGATCCGGCAGAACATGCCGACGATCAAGGTTGAGCCAGACAGCGATGACAACTCCGACATGGCGGAGCTGGCGGACGGCCTGATCCGGCGCATTCAGTACAACTCATCTGCGGCGCATGTGTACGCGAACGCGGTGGAACACATGGTTGCCTGCGGTATTGGCTGGTGGCGGGTCGCGACCGACTATCTCTCGGACGACAGCTTCGACCAGGAAATCCTGATCAAGCGGATTTTCAATCCGATGTCGGTTTATCCCGATCCCTCTTCCCGGGAACCTGATCGCAGCGACATGAACTGGTGCCTCGTCTCTGAGATGTGGCCGCTCGAGGCGTTCAAGAAGAAATGGCCCGGCAAGTCGACCGAAGGATTCGAAGTTCCATCAGCCGGCGGCTCCCAGACGCGGGCCATGGGGTGGTCGCAGAACAACAGCGTGCGCGTTGCAGAATACTGGCGCCGCAAGCCCGCAAAGAAGACCCTGGCGCAGTTGAAAGACGGCCGAGCTGTAGAAATCACCGATGAGGGCCGCAGCCAGCTGAAGATGCTCCAGGAAATGGGCATCGTCGTCAACGTGCGCGAGGTCGACGGCTATACGGTCGAGATGAACTTGGTCTCGGGCAACGAGATCCTCGAAGAGCCGGTTGCCTTCCCCTCGAAATGGATTCCGCTCATTCCCGTTATCGGCGCGGAAATACCGCTCGAACGGGGCGTTTATCGGCACGGTCTGATCCGGTTCCAGCGAGAGCCGCAGAAACTCCACAACTACTTTATGTCGAAGGCAGCGGAATTGCTCGGGCAACAACCCAATGCCCCATATGCGGTCGTTGCTAGCGCGATCAAGAATTACAAATCGGTCTGGGACAACACCAACCGCGTGCCGACGCCATATCTGCCCTACGACGTTGTGCAGGGTGCACCAGATGGCGGTCGGCCGATACGCTTGGAACCTCCGGCTTTCCCAACCGGATTCGTTCAGTTCGGCCAGATGATGGCTGACGACATGAAGGCAACGACAGGCATTTATGATGCCGCTCTCGGCGCCAAATCGAACGAGACCTCCGGCGTCGCGATCGGCCAGCGCGTGCAGCAGGGCGATCAAGCGACGTTCCACTACGTCGACAACCTCGAACACGGGCTGGAGCATCTCGGCCGGGTTCTGCTCGACATGATTCCTAAAGTTTATGACACTGCTCGCACGATCAAGATCAAGTCGGGCGCCGCAAAGGAGAAGTCCGTCAAGATCAATCAGCCCCTGATGAGTTACGGGGGCGAAGAGATGGTCCACAACGACGTCGCGAAAATGTCGTTCAATTCGGTGCGCGTCATCCTCGGTCAGAACTTCGCATCCAGGAAGGCGCAAACAGCACAGACCCTGATGGCGTTGACGCAATCGAACCCGGCCATCTGGCAGGTCGCAGGCGATATCATCGCCAAGAACCTCGATATCGATCAAGCGGACGAACTCGCCGAGCGTCTCCATACGCTATTGCCACCGCCCATTCTCGCGCTCGAACAGCAGAACCAACAGGGCGGCCCTCAGCCGGGACAACAGCCGCCGCCACCGCCGCAGCCGAGTCCGGAAGAGCAGGCTCAACAGCAGGCGATGGAGCAACAGCAGCAGGCCCACGAACAGGCCATGCAGATGGAACAACAGGCCGGTCAGTTCAAGCTGGAGCAGGAGAAATCCAGGGCCGAGGCCGAACAGTTCCGCACACAAGCGGAAGAAGAGAAGTTGCGTGGCGTCCACATCGATAACGCGTTGAAGCTCAAGAAGTTGAAAGAACCACCGCCGCAGCCTCGCGCAGAGGCCAACGCTGGAACCTAACACCCCGCCAATTAGGCGGGTTTTTTAATGGGAAAACCATGGCAGACGTCGCTACCTCCGCGCCGACAGCGGGAATGTCGGAATCAGTCACGAACCCTTCGATCACGAATATTCCCGCGGCACCGGCGGAAACGGTTGCACCAAGCGCAGACGAATCAGTATCTCCGCAGGCTGAAAAGCCCGCTGGCATCGAGAAGACAGAGCAAACCGGGCTTGATGAAGCCCAGGAAAAGGCGGCGGCCGATAAGCTCACTGCACTCAAAGAGCGCAGCGCTGAACGCTACCGTCAGATGAAGCGTGATAGAGACGAAAGCAGGCGTCGGGAAGCGTTTCTCATTTCCGAAGTACAGCGGCTTTCACAGCAAAAAGTCGATCCTTCTCAGATCACTGACCCCGACGATCTGCTTGCAGAAAAAGTAGCTGCACGGCAGCGCTCACACCAAATCGAAGACCATAAGGTCCAGTATCAGCAGGTTCAGAACGCCAAGGCTGTTGCTGATCAGCAGTTATGGTCTGTCATCAAAGAAGAGATGACGGCCAAGATTCCTGACTTCGAACAAAAGGTGATGAGCGTTCCGATTTCACAGCAGGTTGCCGACTTTATCTATGACTCCGACAAGGGCGGCGAAGTTGCCTACTATCTCGGCTCTCATCCAGACGTAGCTCATGAACTCGACAGGCTTTCTAAGACGTCTCCGCGCTTAGCAGAACGCGAACTTGGCCGCATCGAAGCACGCCTCAGTGCTCCCGCTGCCAAAACCGTTTCAACCGCTCCCAAACCCGCACCGATCCTCGCCGGTGGCGTAAGCCCGTTGGGCTTCGATGCCGCGAAGTCCGGTGTTGCGGACGTGCAGGCCGCGCTCAGGAAGGCCGGCCTCATCCGCTAAGCGGAGCCTCTCCTCATAGGACAGACCTACAATGGCGAACACAGCTGTCGTCGCGAGCGTTATTGCCAAGCAATCGCTTGCGATGCTCGAGAACAATCTCGAAGTCTTCAAGACCTTCTATCGGGCTCACGAAAGCGAGTTCGATCAAAGGGTCAACGGCTATATGAAGGGCGCCACGATCAACATCCGGCGCCCTGCGGATTTCACCGTTCGATCCGGCGCTACACTCTCGGTGCAGGACGTCATCGAAGGCACGGTGCCGTTGACCGTCGACCAGCAAGTCGGCGTCGACTTCCAGTTTACGTCGACTGAGCTTACCCTCCTGCTCAACAGCAGCACCGACGTCGCCGAACGTGTCATCAAGCCGGCCATGTCGAACCTGATCAACTACATCACTAATGACGTTCTGACTCAGGCCTATCGCGGCGCATATAACTGGGTTGGCACGCCGGGCACGCGTCTGACGACGTTCCTTGGTTTCACGAAGGGCGCAGAACGTCTCGATGAGATGGCTGCCCCGTCGGACGGCCGTACCAACGTGCTCTGCCCGAACGACTACTACGGGGTGCTCGGCGCGAACACCGCGTTCTACAATCCCGGCATCGTCAATTCAGCTGTGCGCGACGGGGTTGTCGGCGATCTTTGCGGCATGCCGACAATGATGAGCCAGCTGACGCCGACGCACACGGTCGGCCCGCTGGGCGGCACTCCGCTGGTCAATGGCGCGTCGCAGAACGTGACCTACGACACGGCCAAGAACACGTGGGCGTCGTCGCTCATCACCGATGGCTGGACGGCGGCTGCGGCTGCTCGCGTCAAGCAGGGCGACGTGTTCACGATCGCCAACGTCTACATGGTCAACCCGAAGACGAAGGCTGCAACCAACATCCTGCAGCAGTTCGTCGTCAACGCCGACGGTTCGTCCGATGGCTCTGGCAATCTGACGATGTCTGTTTCCCCGCCCATCATTACGTCGGGACCATACCAGACCGTGAACGCGGCGCCGGCCGACAACGCGGCCCTGACGTTCCTCGGAACGCCATCGACGCCCTGTCGGCAGAACCTGGCATATCACAAGACCGCGATGGCTCTGGCAATGGTGCCGATGGATATGCCTCCGGGCGCCTATGGTGCCGCGCGTGAGTCCTACAAGGGCATGAGCGTTCGCGTCATCCCGGTCTACGACGGGACGAACGACATCTCCAAATGGCGACTGGACTGCCTCTATGGGCGCAAGCTGATCGATCCCCGATTGATCACGCGCTTGTCCGGCACCTGATGAACGAGAGGGAGGCGGGTTTTCTGCCTCCCTTTTTCACGCAACCGGAGACCCATCGAATGAGCGACAAAGACACCCGCGTTTTCATGTACCGCGGCACGGAAGCGCGACTGTTCAATTCCCCGGAAGAAATTCCGGAAGGTGAAGGCTGGAAAGACGCGCCATATGAGCTCGAGGAAGTGGCGGCGCCTGTCGAGAAAAAGAAGCCGAGCGCGAAAAAAGCAGCTGAAACCGTAGCCGAGGACGGCAATGTCGACGGCAACTGAGATCGCCACCAAGGCGCTGAAGCGCATCAACGTGATCGGTGCGGGTGAAACCCCGGCTGCCCCCGATCTCGCGGACTCGATTGACGCGCTCAATGCGATGATTGCGTCCTGGGAAGCGGACGGGCTTTCCGGCGATACACTCCCATTGGACAAGCGGTTCGAGCAGGGCATCATCGCATTGCTTGCCGTTCGCTTGGCAGAGGACTTCGGCAAGTCGCCGGGGCCGGTCTTGATGCGAGATGCGGCTAACGGCTGGGCGGCGTTACAGGGGGCTTTCTTCGCTGTTCCTCAGTCGACGTTCGATAGGTCGCTGAGAGTAACGACGAGCATTGCCAGCGGCTATCTGCTCGGGCGCAGTTCGTTGCCGGTACCCGTATGGCGGGCGAACAAATCGTATTCGCTGAGAGAGACGGTCTCTAACGGCTTCAACATTTACGAATGCACGACGGCCGGCATGTCTGCTTCGTCCGGCGGCCCAAGCGGCACTGGAGACAGCATTACGGACGGGACCGTCGTCTGGGTCTGGCGGCGTGTCGACGGCACGCGCAACGATTACCTGATCACGGTGAACTGAGGGAGTTAGGATGAGCCGGTTTTCCGAAGATTGGGACGGTCAGCTTGCGAGGGCGGAACAAACCCAATCATTAACATTGGAGTCTGGAGTGCAGGTATTGCGTTTTCCGGATGAAAGAATTTTGGATCTAGAAGCCTCTAAAAACCCTGAAGACGACCTTGCTTCTTGGAAACGAGCATGGGCGGCGCGTGCCGATGAACTCCGGGCCGCAATTGCCGCCGATGAGGCCGGTTCTCAAGCATGAGCATCGTCCCGCTCTCCCTCACCAACAAATCGAACCCGGCACGGTTCAAGCAGGGCGGCTCGGCTCAGCTTCTGAACTGCTACGTCGAGGAGATCGGCAAGGAAGGCAAAGTCCCGTGGGCGATCTATGCCTCTGATGGCCTGCAGGGTCTTTTGCAGGTGCAGGGAGGTAACGGTGGATGCCGGGCGGGCATCGCCGTCGACGGCGTTCTCTACTTCGTTTGCGGAACCCAGCTGCATACGTTCCAACTGAACGGCACAGACACCCTTATCGGGTCCATGAACATCGATATCGCAGCGCCGGTGTTTATCCAGCGCAATCGCCGTGTCCCGCCTGATGTCATGGTCGTCTGCGGTGGGCTTGGGTACTATTCGAGGGCTGGTGTTCTCTCGCAGATCACGGATCCGGATTTTCTCGCCGCCATCACGATGGATTTCTCTGACGGGTATTTCGTCATCTCGAGCGCGCTGTCGCAGTGGGCTATCGGCTCAATAGACGACGCGGCGAACTGGGACGGTCTTGACGTAGCAACGGCGGATTCCAATCCTGACTCTCTCGTCAGGGTCGGCGCCATGCAGGGCAATGTCATGCTGTTCGGTGAGCGCTCAACGGAAATCTGGTCCGATGTCGGCAATGCGGATTTCGCCTACACACGTGGCCCGGTCCTTGAAATCGGCATGCTGCCAGGCGCTTCGAACTCTCTTGCAACGGTTGAACAATCCCTTTGCTGGGTGGCCCATGACCGGACCGTACGTATGCTCGGACAGGGCTATGACGCACAGAGAATTTCCACGGCGGCAGTCGAGCGGGACATTCAATCGGTCGAAGACCCCTCGAAGATCAACGCCACGTCCTGGGTTTCAAACGGGCACACGTTCTACAAGATAACCTGCCCGGATTGGACCTGGGTCTACGATACCACGGTGAGCGCTAAATTCGGCGAGCCGGTCTGGCATAAGAGACAGACCAACGGGCGCCCGGACTGGCGGGTGTCGTTCGTGGTGCAGCTCGGAGAAAAGCTCATCGCAGGCGATGCAGACCGGCCGATCCTCTATGAAATGAGCCCGGCGTTTTTCGACGATGCGGGCGATCCGCTGATCTCGACCGTCGTTCTGCCGCCGGTCCATGCCTTTCCCTACAAGACGACGCATCACGCGCTTTATATCGATGCAGAACGCAATGTGGGATCGGGTCAGGGACGGCCGCAAGACGTCGACCCGGAGATGATTGTCGACTGGTCGGACGACGACGGCAACACGTTCAAGACACCGCGAACGATCAGCCTCGGACAACAGGGCTCGAAGCTCAAACGCATTCAGCCGCTGATGCGATTGGGACAAGCGGGTCCGAATGGCCGAGTGTATCGAGCCTCGTGGTCGGCGAAAGTCGCGCGCGCGCTTTATCAGTGTAGCGCCGATATTGAGAAGAATACAGTCTGATGGCTCTGCCAAAGGTCAACCCGCTTCCAACCCCACAAGGGTTTACGACCAAGGAAGGCGGTCTATCGACGGCAGGTTATCAGTTCCTGCAATCGCTCTATCAAGGTGCCGCGGCCGCTCTGTCGGGCCTCGGTGTCGTTCAGGCCTCGCAAGAAGCCATCGACGTCTCGATAGAGTACCCGCAGAACCAAGACTATCCGATCGAGATCAACGCGCCTTATGGTTATACGATCACGCAGGTCGATAGCTATTGCGCCTCGGGTTCCTGCACAGCAACCGTCAAGATCGGGACAACGGCGCTCGGCGGCACAGCTAATAGCGTTTCGACCTCTCTGCAAAGCCAGCCGCGAACGTCGGCAAACGTCGTCGCTGCGGGGAATACGACGAAGGTGACGATCAGTTCCAACAGTGCCTGCAACCGGCTTCGGCTGGTGTTGTGGATTACGCGCACGTGAGTGTTCGCCGCAGGTCAATTGTCTACAGCGGGGCGATCCCGAGCATCGTCTATACCGATAACGGTCAAGATGCTGGCGCTGTCACGACGCATACGTTCACAGGCAAGTCGATCGGAGCGGCGTCGCCGACGCGGACCGTTCTCGTACTCGCACGATATTCTTCGACATCCACCACGTTTAGCTGCACGATCGGCGGTAATGCTGCGACCCTCGTGGCGTCGTTCAGTCTCGGGACTGCGACCCATCTCCGTTTATTCGCGCTCAACGTTCCGACAGGAACCACGGCGACGATCGTCACCACGTCAAATGCTTCGGGCGACGTCTTCATCGCAGTCGCAGCAGCCTACGATCTGTTGAGCACGACGCCGACAGCTACCAATGGCGTGTATTCGGGCGCGAGCTCGCCGACAGCAGATCTCAGCCTCAACGTCGCTGCGAATGGCGTCGCCTTTGGATACGCAACATTCAATACGTCCGGGACCTTCGTTTGGACCGGCATGACCGAACAGCTCGACACTACCATTTCCTCCATCAGCCACACAGTCGCGACGTACACCGCCACGGGAGCGCAGTCGCCGTTGAGCGTCACGGTCACGCGTTCGGCCAACGGCTGCTTCGGTCTCTCCGCTTCCTTCAGATAGGACAATTCACATGGGCTTTTTCGGGTCATTCATGGGCTCTGATCAGGCACGGGACATCTCCCGCGCTAACAGACAAGCCACGACCGCTCTCGATAACGGTTACAACCAGTCGCAGGGCTATTACGATCAAGCCGCGGGTTCATACGATCCCTATGTCCAGACTGGCCAGGCCGCGAACACCTTCTATGGCAACGCGCTCGGGCTCAACGGTGACGAAGCGAGAGCCGGTGCACAGAACACGATAACCTCCGATCCCTTGTGGTCGGGACAGTTCGCGCAAGATTCAAACAACGTTCTCAAAAGCATGAACGCGCGGGGCCTCAATGGCTCGGGCGCAGCGGCTCTCGCGGGTCAACGCCAGCTCTATGCCAACTACGGCAATGCTCTGGATCGTTATGCCGGTCTCGGAGCGCAAGGCCTTCAGGCAACCGGTGCAAAAGCAGGCGTTCTGCAAGGGCAGGGCGACAACGCTTACGGCTACGGCGCGACGAAGGCCAATCAGGCCATTCAGTATGGCAATGCACTCGCGGCCAACCGGAACACAGGTCTGAACAACATCCTAGGCGTGCTCGGGACAGCGTCAAGGTTCGTCAATCCGATGAACGCACTCTCTGGCGGCTATACCGGTACGACCGCAGCGCAGGGAGGGCGTTAACTTGGCCAACTACTTCGCTCCGCTCGCCGCGCCGCAGATCCGCAACGCGCTCGTCGACTTCTCTCCGGTCAATAATGCGCTCGATGGCTGGCGTGCCCAAGGCAATGCGGACAGGCAGTTCGGGCTCGAACAAAAGGCGAGCCAGCGCGCGGATGAATCTCTCGGCCTGCAAAAGCAGACGACGGCCGCTCAGCTGAAGAACTCCGGCCTCGAGTACGAGCAGAACCTAGCCAAGGCCTACGGAGGATGGGCACAGACGATTGCAGGTAATCCAGACCCGACCGCGCGCGCGACGATGGCTAAGGCCATGTTCGACTCCCACCCGGAATTCGGGAGCGCCCTGACGAAGCACGGCATCGATCCAAACGATACCGACAACGCCCTGAAGTTCATCACCTCAGAAGCGCAAGGGTATCAGAACCCTCAGGATGTCCGGTTGCGCAATGCGCAGATCGCTGGCGCCGAAGGTGAGAACGCCATGCGCGGCAAGCAGTTCACGACCGTCGGACGCGATGTCTACGGTCAGCCGACCTACGGCGTGGTCGATCTTACCAAGCCGAACGGCGGCCTACCGCAGCAGCAGGCGGCAACCGGGCAACCCTTGCAGCCAACCCCGCAAGGCGCGTCGGGAGAGGACTATCTCAAAACCCTACCGAAGCCGATGGCCGATCAGGTCAAGGCGATCGCGGAAGGACGCATTCCGATCCCGGGCGGCTTCGCGCTGAAAACGCCCTACTGGCAGCAGATGATGACGCACATCAGCCAGTACGACCCAACGTTCGACGCTGTGAACTATAACGCTCGCGCGAAGACGCGGAACGATTTCACGTCAGGCAAGAGCGCACAGAACATCACGTCGTTTAACACCGCGATCGGGCATTTGGACGAACTCGACCACGCAATCGATGGCCTCGACAATTCGGATTATACGGCGGTCAATGCCGCGACCAACGCCACGTCGGGTGTCAATGCAGATCGCGCCAAGAGGCTTGCTGCTTTCAACACCGCCAGAAACGCCGTCGTCGAGGAACTGACGCGCGCGTTCAAGGGAACAGGCGGCTCTTTGACGGAAGTGCAGGAGTGGGAAAAGCTGATCGACCCGAAGGCCTCGCCGGCCGCTCTGAAGCAGACAGTAAAAACAGCGGTGAACCTGCTGGCCAGCCGCATCGATTCCGTCGGCGAGCAATACAGCAAGGGGATGGGGACGACGGCCGATCCGGTGAAGCTGTTGTCGTCGAAGGCGCAGAAGACCTGGAAAAAATGGAACCCCGATGCAGAACCCGAGCAGCCGGCGGCGAGCGGCGCCCCCCGCGCCACGGTTCCGCAGCCCGGGGAAGTTCGCGACGGCTTTCGCTTCAAGGGTGGCAACCCGGGTGATCGGAACAGTTGGGAGCCCGTGCAATGACCGGACCCTGGGAAGCCTTTCAGGACGCGCCGGCTGCCGATCCCAAAGCCGATGGGCCATGGTCGCAGTTTCATCCCGAGAGCGGCGAGCCCATGTCATGGGGGAGCGTCGCCGGACAGGCGATCAGCAACTTGCCTGGCTCAGCCTATAACATGGCGGCCGGGATTGCCCACACCGTCATGCATCCGATCGATACGGCACAGGGCCTCTATGACGTCGGCAAGGGCGCGGTTTCGAAAGCTGCCGGCGCCGTCGGTGTTCCACAAGATCCCGAGGCCAAGGCACAGCGCGAGCAAGCCCTGAACGGTGTCATCGATTTCTTCAAGGACCGTTACGGCGGGGTGGAGAACTTCAAGCATACGCTGGCGACCGATCCGGCGGGCGTAGCGATGGATCTTTCAACCATCCTGACGGGCGGGGAAGGCGTGCTCGCACGCCTTCCTGGCGCGACGCGAGCGGCGAATGCGGTGGGGGATGCGGCACGGGTTACGAACCCGGTAAACCTCGCGAGCAAGGTCGTTTCCAACGTGGGCGACCGGGTGATCGCGCCCGTTATTGGCGAGACGACGGGCGTTGGGGCGGCTCCTATTCGTCAAGCCGCGCGCGCGGGGTACGAAGGGAACACGACATTCACCGACAACATGCGCGGCAACGTTCCGATGTCGGATACCGTCGATATGGCGCAGAACGCGGTCGGGCAGATGCGCCGTGACCGAGGAGCGGCGTATCGCAAGAACATGGATGCCATCGATGAAGGCGATAAATACGGGTACATCCTGAGCTACAAACCTATCGATGACGCCGTCACGAAGGCGCACGATATGGTCTATTTCAACGGCCTCTCGAAAAGCGACGCCGCGGCCGAAACGCTCAACAAAATTAGGTCCAAGATCGACGAATGGGGCGGCGGCTGGGGCAGTGAAGCGATGCAGGCGAAGGGGCCGGAATGGGTCGAAGCTGCTCGGAAGTACCGATCGGTTGAGGGCGTCGACGCTCTGAAACAAGCCATCGGAGAAATCCGGCAGACAACCAAGCCGGGAACGTTAGAGAGACGGGTCGCAGATAGCGTCTATAACGCGACCAAATCATCCATTGTAGAACAGGCGCCGGAATATGCGGCGGCGATGAAGGGTTATGCGACAGCCTCCGATAAGATCGATGAGCTGACCAAGACCTTCTCGCTCGGGGAGAAGGCCAGCACCGACACGGCTCTCCGCAAGCTCCAATCTACGACGCGCAACAACGTCAATACCAACTACGGAGAGCGCACCAGGCTGCTGGACGATCTCGCTCAATATGAGCCGGATTTGCCAAACGCGTTGGCAGGGCAATCGCTGAGCTCGCCAACGCCGCGCGGGCTAGCGAAACTGGGTGCTATCGGTATCGGAGGGGGCGGCGTAGCGATGCACGGTCTGCCGGCCCTTGCAAACCCAGGAACGTTAGCCGCTCTTCCGTTCTTTTCGCCACGACTGGTAGGAGAAGCAGCCTACGCCGGCGGCCGCGTGGGAAATGCCCTGATGCCAGCGGCGCAATACATCCCGGATGCGGTGAAGGCTGGTTACATCGTGAACGCGCTCGCAGGCCGGCCGCAGAACAGCCTGAGAGGCGGCATCGGTCCCCGTTACGACGAGAACGGCAATCTCCGGCCAGGTCATTGAGATCAGGCTTTGAATATCAGTGACGCGACGTAGGCGATCACCAGCCCACTGATCAGGCCTTTCTGAAACTCTGCCGGCGCCTCAAAGAACGGCGCCAAGGAATACCACGCGAGCCCCGCGAGCACGGCGTACCCCAGAGCCCTTCCGAGAGCCTCTGCGATTCGATCGAACATCTAGGACCCCCATCCCATGGCAGACTCGGTAGCGGTATTTCCCCCTGGTTACAGATTAACCGACTCTGCAACCGGTGCGCCGATCTCCGGTGCAACCATAGCATTCTTCGATGCTGGGACAACCAATCCGCAGCCGGTATTTGCGGACAAGGATCTCACCGTCCCGCTCGGAACATCCGTCGTTACAGATGCGCTTGGGTGTCCGACCTCGGATGGTTCAGCAAAGACAGATATTTTCGTGGGCACGGCCTCCTATAAGGCTGTGATTACCGATGCCAGCGGTGTCGTCATCGAAACCAAGGACAATAGGCCGGGCGCCGTTGTTTCCGCGGCGTCGGTCAATGTCGCTGTTACGGCGCTCTTTCCCGTCGTTACCAAGTCCCTGAACTACACCGTCCTCCAGACCGATCAGAATACGATCTTCCCCGTCAACTGCTCGAGCGGCAACGTCACGATCACCTTGCCATCCGCCGTTCCGGGCACAGGAACTGGCAACGTTTCGGCGGCGGGCTGGGGGATCAAGATCCAGCACGCCGGGTCGGCAAACCGGGTTATCATCGTCGTCGCGTCAGGGTCAGGCCAGACCATTTCGGAAGGATCCAAATCCTTCGGCGGTCAATATGTTCTCTCGCTCAATGGCGAAGACATCGAACTCGAATCCGATGGCGGCAATTGGCGCGTGTCGTCCCATACGCCGCCATTCCTCGTGAATGCCCAGGGTGTCATTCCGGTCGTTTCTAGGTTGGCGGCGTCGCCCGGCTCACCCTCTGCGGGGCAGATTTATCTCCTCACCGGTACGGGCGGATCGTGGTCGTCGTTCGCGACGGGTGATCTCGCGCTTTATACCGGCGCCGCCTGGGTGAACTTCACACCCTATTCAAACTGCGGGTGGATCGCATGGGTTCAGGGTGAGAACCGCCGGTATACGTACATCACTTCGACTTGGACGATCGACAGCGCAACCGATAGCGCGCCAGGCATCCAGCAGAATGCCGTCCAGGCGGATATGGAGGCGGCCTCCTCCACCACCACTACCGTCACGCCCAACCGGATGAAATTTCATCCTGGCGTCGCCAAGGCCGGGGCCAGATTCGGCAACTCAGCCGACATCGTTTCGAATTCGAGCTTTGGCGTGACGAGCGTGACCGACAACGGCACCGGTGATGCGACGGTCAACCTCTCGATCACGCTGTCTGCGGCTGGCGTTGCGATTCCTCAGGTGGTTACATTCGACACGACCGGAACCGATCTCGGCCCGTGCCGCGTCACGGCCATCACCACGACGTCTGTCCGGGTTGAAAACATGATCGCCTCGAACGGTTCGCATAGAGACCCGTCGACCGGCTACAGCTTCATCCTCTTTGGCGATCTATGACGCGGGAGAGGATCTTGACGACGCTTCCGACAGGAGGCGTTGCGATCACGTGCCCGGCTGAGGAATTCATCGGGTTGCTGCTGTTTCACCGTCTCGCAGCGGGGCGGCGAGAGGCCATCGAATTCATCGCGGAGCGGGATTGTCGCCATCTCGGGACGGCCATCGCGATCGTCGACGTGGATGAGATCCCAACGGATCGCACGCATCGGAACGCTTGGAGAAGGTCAGCCAACGGCGGTCCGATCTGGATTTGCGAGACTGCCGCACAAGCAATCGACGAACAAAGGATGTGGGACGCCTATGAGAGAACCTGAAGAGATGGGCTGGTACGCGGAGCTTGGCGAAGACGGTGAGCCCCGTGCGGTGCACGGCATTAAACATCTGATGCCGGAAGGATCTGTAGAGATCACGGAAGCCCAGGCGCGGGAGATTTCAGCCCAGGTCCGCGCACGAGAGGTCAAAGAGATCAAGCAGCTCGCAACCGGCCCGATCCCGGAGCACGAGCCCGTCGATCTGCAACCCGTCCTCGACGACATCGCAAGGGTCAAAGAGCAGATCCTTGAACATGCGGATCTCCACGACAAGCACGAGAAAACCTTTGTCGAGATCAAACGGAATACCGCAGCAGCCATCGCACAGGTGACTGAAGGCATTGGGGATAAGCAGGGATGAAGATCAGCGATTCCGGCCGCGAGCGTATCCAGGGATACGAGGGCTATCACGATCCTCTTCCTGATGGCTCCTGCAAGGCTTACCAGCGCGTCTATCACGGCAAGCTCGATGTTCCCACAATAGGCTGGGGCTGCACCGAGGGCGTGAAGATGGGGATGATTTGGTCCCGTCAGCAGGCCGAAGACGCTTTCAGCAAAGAGCTTTCGAAGTTCGAAGACGCGGTGACCCGGCTCGTCACGGTGCCGATGACCCAGAACGAATTCGATGCGCTCGTTTCGCTTGCGTACAACATCGGGATTGGTGGGAAGGGGAAGGGTGAGAAGCCGGGGTTCTCGACCTCGAGCGTTCTCTCTCGTCTCAACAAGGGTGACCGTGTAGGCGCTGCCAAGGCCTTCCACCTTTGGAACAAGGCTGGTGGTGGAGTCGTCGACGGACTGGTGCAGCGGCGCGCGTCGGAAGCATCCCTGTTTCAGAAGCCCGTCTCAGCGCCGTCTAAACCGTCGATGCCGCAGACCGTGTCAGAGAGCAAAGAGAAGCCTTCCCGTTCCAAGGTCGCGGTGCTCGCCGGGTCTGCGGTAGCAGCGGTCTCTCAGGTCGCATCGACCGATCCCGTTGGAACAGCAGAGCAGGCGCTCTCGACCGGCAACCGCGTCCGTAGCGTCGCCCGCGGCTCTCACGAACTCAGCATGTGGGCGTTCTCGCTTGCTGACTGGCCGTACCTCCTGGGCGGAGCGGTCGCGGCCGGTGGCCTCTACTGGTTCCTGTGCCATTACCTGCCGAGCAAACAAGGAACCCCATCATGATCGGGCTCATCACGTTCTTTGGCACGCTCTGGGGCCGTGCTGCGGTTGCGGGCGGCATCTGTGCAGCGCTGGCCGGCGCATGGCTTGGGTTTGCATGGCACTACGAAAAGAAAGGCGAGTCCCGCGTATTGGCGAAGATCGAACAACGGACCACGCAAAATGTCGAGAAAGCTACTGCCGCACGCAAGTCTGTCGAGAGCGTTCCTGCTGATCGGCTTAATGATCAGTTCCGCCGGGATTAGCGGCTGCGCATCGGTGCCGGTCGATTCCGGGTGCAAGTCATTTGGCCCGATCGGTTGGTCGAAGAAAGACACCGAACCAACGCAGCGCGCGGTGGTCGCCCACAACAAGGCGTATCTCGCGATATGCCCGGCGCCCAAGCAGACAGCATCCATTTATCCGTGAGGCGCTAGATGCCAGGAATGATCCCCCGCCAACTTCTCGACCAATACCACCCTGAAGAAAGTGACCCGACATACCGCATGTCGATGTTGCCCTTCGGGACCTATCCGAACGCAGACGGGCAGGGAGAGCATCTCGGCTTCGCCATGCCTGGAATGATTCAGGAGCCCATCAACGCCCTCATGCGGCTTGGTCAAAACTCAAGATTTGACGACGGAAGGCTCGGTATCCCAAACCCTGAGAACCTCGATAACCAGCATGATACGGCAACGCTGATTGAATCTCTCTTTGGAGGGAATGCAACGCGTGGGGCTGGAGCGACGGTAGAGAGCGCAGCGGCTCATGCGTTGCCTGAGACGCCAACTGCAATCCGAGCGTATCACGGGACGGGTGCTCCGATCACCGGAGACAAGTTCGACGCTGCGCTTTCAAAGGATATCGGCCCCCATTTCGGCACTCCTGAGCAGGCAAACAACTTTGCACTACGTCGTTCGGATCGAGAGGGCAATGAAGGGACTGTCTATCCCGCAGATCTGCACTTTCAGAACCCGGTGGAATTGCCAGATCAATACACTTGGCAACCGTGGAAGGTGGCGCGAACAATCGAGGGGCTTTATCCGCAATATGCTGGGCTTGAGGACCGCGTGCTGTCCGCCCCGCATGAGGCTCAGAAGGCGGAATTTCTCCAAGCTCTCAATGATCATGGCATCGACGGCATTAAATACCACAATGCCATGCTCGGCGAAGGCGTAGGCCCGTCCTACATTGCCACTAAACCCGGCACCGTCACTTCCCCACTCACCGGAGAAACCCTCTTCTCCGACACCGGTAAGCCTTCAATACTAGGTGCTGCTGTTGCTGGGGCGGAGAGACCGGGCTTTGATGTTTGGCATGGTTCGCCGCATGACTTCGATAAGTTCGATCTGTCTAAGATCGGGACCGGAGAGGGCAATCAAGCGTTCGGCCACGGCCTCTACTTCGCGGAGCATCCTAGCGTTGCAAAGGAATATCAGGCCGCGCTATCGGGAGATGACCCGGGCTATCTGTATCAGGCGCGCGTCGCTACAAATCCAGATCAATTCATGGATCTCGATAAGGCACTGAGCGAGCAGCCGGAGAGCGTCCGGAATGCTCTGATGTCGGAGCCGGTCACGGCAGCAATTCGAGATATGTACAGCAGCCACGCCTATCCTAGCGGGGACGGCTTTTATGTCAAAACACCCGGCGGTTCGAGTGGCGGCTTTAGAACGGAGGCCGACGCCCTTACCTATATGGAAGAAGCTCGAAGTAAAGCGAACGCAGCACGCAGCTTCGCGGATTACAATGCGCCGTACCTGATGGCGTCCTTTCGAGATAAACCCGCAATGGCGAGCGCCATGAAGGAGGCGGGCATTCCGGGCGTCCGCTATCTCGACTCGGGGTCGCGGGAGGGCGGGACCGCCTCTCACAACTACGTCGTCTTCGATGACAACCTTGTGGACACCCTCCACAAGTGGCGCGGAGATCAGCAGCTTTACAGCGGCGGCCCCACGCCATCCCTCTGGGGCAATGCCCTCTCACAAGATCAAAACGACCCGAGAAATTCTTTCTTCAATTACTAACCGCGTGCATGCGTCCCCAACCCGGACGAAAGACCATGAACTATGAAACGAGATTGGACGGGCTCATCGCCCAAGCCGTTCAACGGAACAGAGATGGATGTGCCTGGGGTGCTCCTCAACCACGAGGGGCGGATTTCGAGCACGGAAACTCTCGTGGAAACCCTTATGGAGCGGAAGCCGGAGCGCCCCCGGTTCGAAGTGAAGGACCTCGCGAGTTTCCTACCTGGCGCGATCGCTCTGCTCCTGGCCTTGCTCGGAAAAATAACGTGGCTCCAGTTTCTCGGCGCCACTGGGTCTGGTCACTAGGATGGGCGTTCAGCTTTATGACCTGCGCCTATGTCGGGTGGCAGATCGTTTGGAGCCTGAGCACCTGACATCGCATCCAGCACGTCACTGATAGCCTTTAGCTCTTCTTCTTTACGGCCGCCGAAAGCCCGCTATCGCTAGATTGTGCGCCATCCTCATCTTCTCAACTATATCCGGATCCATCGCCCCGCCACGCCAAGACTTGTCAAAAAGGTACGCCCACTCCGAAGTTGTCGGCTGACGACCTCCCATCGCGCGCATGATGTCACGCGTTTCTGGTTCAAGGTTCGGATCGATCAGGTAAGCAAAACCGGTCCCGCCGTTGCCACCACTGGCATTGCGAATGCCGCCCTGTCCCCCACAGATCCCACCGTAAACGACACTTAACTGGCCATTGCCGCCAGGGAGATCGGTTGCTTGGACTACCCCAAGCTTGGCCGCCTCTTCCGCCTCCATCCTATAAGCGGCTTCAGACCAAGGCACTTTAGGGTCAAGCGACGACCCGCCACCGCTGCTGACTCTGCCGCTGCCACCTGCCGGGACATATCCCCAACCGCCTGCTTTATTGGTCATGATCACAATTCTCCTTTTCCATTTTCTAGATAGGGTCGGAGGGTGGTTAGGGCGGTGAGAAGGTCAGATGTCTGAATTATGCGTACCACTTATCGACCTTCTCCCATTCGGCCACGACGTTCTCATATCCGAGAGAGCGCAACAATTCGCACAGGACGTCGTCAGCATCAGCGTGCGCCCTCTCAGTGTCCCCGGTCTCCTGAGCTTGCTTGAGCTTTGCCATTGCTTCCTCTGCCGTCATCGCCTCAGTCTCCTTTTCCACTCTCGTTCAATTTCCAAAAACAATCGCACCTTCGTCTTCCCGCATTGCTCACACCGGAACACATACCGATTTGCGATCTCTTCCCAGGGTAGCTCTCTAGGGAACCCAGAGAGATCAACAACTCGTTTTGGAAGGCACGGGTAATCACGATCTGATTTGCACTCAATGTAGAGGATGCGACCGCTCGTTATCAGATCACCGACTGTTTTCTTGGCGTTGAGGTTCACTGGTTATTCCGGTAGGCCGTCGTAACAGCCATCGCAGAGGAAGTGCATTGTGGGCTTGAACATGTCAGCCACTCTGCGCGGCTTATCGCGTCCACCGCGCAGAAGCTCGCCGCACTTCCCACAGCACGTCAG
Organism: Hyphomicrobium sp. ghe19; assembly: GCF_902712875.1. Classification (NCBI taxonomy): domain Bacteria; kingdom Pseudomonadati; phylum Pseudomonadota; class Alphaproteobacteria; order Hyphomicrobiales; family Hyphomicrobiaceae; genus Hyphomicrobium; species Hyphomicrobium sp. ghe19. The sequence goes on from NZ_LR743509.1 coordinate 1,562,770, forward strand.
CTGTTTAATGCTCCCCCAAAATCCCGGCGCGTTAATCGCCCAATTCTCGGTGCTTTCCATGGCGACCGTCCTTCTCCAATTCTTAGTCAGCTGATTTTCGAGGTCGCCTATGGTGCGCTTGGCGGTGAGGGTCATGGGCCACTTCTAGTGTTTGCAAGTTCCCTAAAGAGTCTCAATGCGTTCCGGACCCGGTGCAAACACTTTCTACAAGATTTCCAAGATCATAGGTCCAATTCATCTGCTTTGGGAGCAGAGGGTCGCGTGTTCGAATCATGTCGCCCCGACCAATCTTTTCAGAGACTTGCTGTTCGGCGCCCGGGTGCGTTGTACAAGATGAGCGGTCTTGTTGTACAAATTCGGTTCGCTCTGCGTTCTCCCACTTCGCGATCGCAACCACCGCCAGTCTTCTCTGGCTGACCTCTCGGGCGTAGTGTTCGACCATCTCAAAGCTCTGGCCTGTGATCGATGCTACCTCGGCCGTTGTGCATCCAGCCTCCAGCAGCATCACCACCGCGCTTTTCCGGAGCCCGCGGAAGGCCAGCCGTTCCGGGAGCGCCATCCTTTCAAGAACTCGGCCCCATGACGTCCTGAAGCCATCCTGGGTCCATGGGGTGCCATGCGAGTTAGTCGCGATGTAGATCGACCGGCGGGGTACCTCTGCCAGTATCTGGGCAAGCGCACGATGGATCGGAATCCAAACCCGAGCGTCTGTCTTCTCTTGGGTGACCGACACAACTCCATGGCTATGCAACCAAGCTCTTCTCTCGCCGGCGCGACGCCGAGATAAAATACAGGATGGAATGAGGACTTCGACGAAGCGCGCCGCTTGCGGACTAGCCCGACGGTCTTTGTCCGCTAACCTGCTTTCGAATTACTCGCCAGCCGATAACCGTACCCGTAACTGATATGACGAGACCTGCAGAAATAAGAGACCACATTATAAGGTCCCACAAGGGACGGTTGTGCAGAAGGATCGGCAAGTCGAAATCATGAAATAGATTGAAGACCCACCGGTACGTTCTCTGGCTGCGATCCTGGATCGAGAGGATTTTTCCGTTTGCTGGATCGAGATGCACCCAGGTCGAGCCGGGATCGTCGAAGCCGACGCGGAGAACCGGAAATTGCCGAACGATGCGATGCGAATACCAGTAGACGTCTTCCTCTTCCAGTCGCTCGCGAAGAACGATCCGGCTTTCTGGCAGTAGCCGCTGTGCCGCGTGCGCGATCTGATTATCGCCAAGAGCGAGCGGTGCGCCGTCTGATCCGCGCGCCACTGTGCGGTGTTTCCCATCGCTCACTACGGCAATGGGCTCATTTCCAAGCCAGCTGAACGAAACGTCCTTTGCTCCAGCGGGAAGAAGACCACGAAGTTGCGCGATCGTTAGGCGAAACGGCTCAGGCTGGTCGGCGTAGTACGACGGAATGTTTCCGAACAACGGCGGCAGCGTGCTGAACAGACCGAATGGACCGACCGACAGCCAACCTGTCGCGATCCAGGTGGTCAAGAAAAGGCCACCGATCAAGCCGGAGAGATGATGCCATTTCAACCAGCCTCGGAAGGGTGTGATGCGGCCGTGTGCATAACGTTGCAACACGCGGAGACGGACGATACCGAGCCATAATCCAGCGACGGCGACGATGATCACCGGGCCTGACAGCCACATGACAACCTGGCGCCAAAGCTCGCCGTTCGAGCGAATGGCTGTGAAGTAAATCCAGTGCGGGATTGAGCCGAGATAATTCCAGAACCGCGTAGATCGTGTCGTCCTCTGGACGATCTCACCGGTGTGCGAGGAGACGTAAATCTCCGTCCCGGCGCCGTCATCGAGCACAAAAAGATAAAGAGGGCGATGGATGTTGAAGGTCGACGTCGTGGTCCACTGATCGCGATCGACAGTGTCCTCGTAGCGAATAGCTTGTCCGGGAAACATCTCGGCAAGATGTGATCTTGCGTCTTCGACGCTCACGGCATTGATGAGTTTGCCATCGAGAGCCGAGACAGCGACGGACGTCGTAATGCCCGCAATACGATAGACAGGCTCGCTTCCCCACATCTCCAATCGGAAGAGGGCGGGGAGGCTTGGCACATTCGCTGTCTCGAACGCATTGCCGGGCGTCACCGCGATACGCGAAGCGTCTAATGGATGGAGCGTTGCCACGCGATCGGCATCCGTCCAGGCCGGATAGGGGACGTACATCATCACGAGGCCGGACGTGAACCACATCACGCAGAGAAGACACGCGGCAACGCCGACCCAGCGGTGCAGGATGCTCAACCAGCGTAGGCCGATTTTGATTACTGGAGATGAAGCGTTGGTGGCTTCTCCGGTCATGGGGCGACTTCCTCTTGCACCGGAAGTGGGTGGTGGCTCGCGCCACCAGCCAAATCAGAACTTGACGGTCATCGCGCCGGAGAACGTGCGGGGTTGGCCGAGATAGCCTTGCAGGCCACCGTAACCGCCCGAAGCCGGGTCGTCGTACTTCAGGTATTGTGCGTAGACCTTATCGAACACGTTCTGCACGCGGAAATCGATTGTCGTCCAATCTGTCGGTTTCCACTGCAGGCCGGCGTTGACGATCGTGTAGGCGGGGCGTTTCACTGTGTTGTCAAAGTTCTCGAACGACGACCCGATATACTGCAGGCCGCCGCTGGCCTGCCAGCCACGCGCGAACGCCCAGGTCAGCCAGAGATTGGCTGTTTGTTCAGGGATAAGGATCGGCGTTTTGCCGCTGTAGTCGGTCACCGCGAACGTTGAGAAATCGATGTACTGGAAATCGTCATACTGAGCTTTCAGCCACGCCGCGTTTGCATCGACTCGCCACCCATACCCAAGTTCAAGTCCGCCCGATGCTTCGACGCCGTACGACGACTGTTGGCCGATCTGCTGAAACTGATAGGAAGCGTCGAGCACGATAAGATCGTTTTTCTCGATACGATATCCAGCGAGCGTCCATTCGCCCCTTCCGTTCCAGAACGATTGCTTCACTCCAACTTCAATCTGGTTGCCCGTTGTGAGGTTGAAATTCGCGAAGTTCTTCGCCAGATCGAGCAGCGGTACGTTGATCGGGTCTGACGCAACCGAATATTGCCCGTAGATCGCGAAGTTTTTCACCGGCTCAAAGACCGCGCCGACGCGCCACCCAAGGGCGCCAAAAGTCTTTTCGAAACTCTGGCTAAGGCTGACGTCTTCGCGTTCGATTGTTGGCGCGTCAAAGCGGACACCGCCGACGACGGTCAGGTTGTCGAGAAGATGAATGCGGTTTTCCGCGAATACGCCATACTCGGTCAGCTCGGACTTGTATTTCGGGTCGAGCTGATTGGGGTTCGGGAAGAGACCGCGGTCGAAATGATAGGGATCGAGCGAGTTGGACTCGAACGGAATGTAGTTGGCATATCCGAAGCGCGTTCGCGTCACGTCAACCCCGACCACGGATTCATTGGCGAATCCGAGCACACGGGTTCGCAACGTTGCGTCGCTTCGCGATCCGATCTGATCCTGCTGTTGAACGATATGGATATAACCGCTGCGGTCGACGTCGCCGGTGACCGGATTGAGGAAGTAGTCTTCCGCGTTGCGCCATTCGCGATTGCTGCTCGATATATACGCGATATTGCGGAACGACAGCGCGGAGCTCGGCGTGTACTCGGTCTTGAACTGGGTGAAATTGTCCTTGAACCGAATGCGGCTGTCGTAGACGTTGTAGTTCTTCTCGCGCAGGCTTTCGTCGATTTCGCCGTCCCGGAACGGCGTTCCGAAGTAGCGCATCGGCTTCTGATCGCCGTAGTCCGTTGAAAGAGTGAACACGAGATTCGGCGCGGCCTGCAGCCTCAACGCGCCGGAAATCCCGAAGTTTTCTGAATGCCCGAGATCGACCCAGCCTTCCGAAGCGTCGCCGCTCACGTCGAAGCGATAGGAGAGCGCTTCGTTCAACGGACCCGCGCTGTCGAGTGACAGGCGCCGCGTCATGTTCGAGTCGACGTAGACCTGCGCTTCATTCTCAAAGCCTGTCGTAATCGGCTTTTTCGGAACAACGTTGATAACGCCGCCAATCGCGCCTTCACCGTAAAGAACGGAGGCGGGTCCGTGCAACACTTCGATGCGATCGACGGACCACATGTTGAACGGAAATGTAACGTTGCCGCGGCCGGGCGATATGCGCGTTCCGTCATACAAGCGCACGACGGACCCGTTGCCCTGATAGCCGCGGCTCGCAAAGGCTTGCCCATAGACCGGATTGGCGACACTGCTGAATCCCGGCGCATTATGGGTTATCGCATCCGTCACCGTGTCCTGGCCGCGGTCGCGGGCCATCTCGCCTGAGATCACAGAAACACTGGCCGGAGTTTCGAGTGGTGTTAGATCAAGCCTGCTGCCGGCAGTTGTCGGCACGTTGAGATTGAGCCCAGGCTTGGTCGGTGTGTTGACGCCGGTTCGTGCGGGATCCACCACCGGCTCCGCGGGTGTATCCGTGGCGCCCTGTTTCCCTTCACCAGTCTGCTTTTGTTGCGATAAGGTCTTCTTCTTTTTCTTTGAAGACGTGGTCGACTCTTGTCCACCGAGCACCGTGATGGGCGGCAAATTGCCAGGATTTTGCGAGTTTTCCGAAGGTTTTGCCTCTTGAGCGCACAGCGCGAGCGAGCTCGAAGTCATCGCTAGGGCGAACAGGCTGACGCGTGTGGAGACGACGAAACGACGTGAATTCGCGGCCCGCTGGGGCGGCAATTCGACAATGAGATTTGACATAGATCCTGCGCGGTCGACGGTTGTGGCACGTCACCGCGAACGAAGCCGTCCCGAGTGCTGTTCTGCACTCAAGTCGTCAACGATCAGAACACCCCGTCTGATGCGTGCTCGCGTGTGACCACGACTGTCGGCAGGTCTCCTGGCTCGCGGGTCCTAGCGTCTCGACCAGCCTTCCCGGAAATGGTGTTCCAGTGGCATTGGGGTCGAGGGCTCGCCGCTTACAGTTGCGGGGGCAGCCGCGGCATTTGGCATTGTGCCAGCACCGCATTCCCTATTGATCCCTTGCGGGAACCGACACGGTTTAAATTCTCTACTTGGCTGACCGAGTCAATCGATTGAGTCCGAATTGGAAACATATGTGCTCGCAACGACACAATGTTTGTTGGTCAGCGCTGATTTGACTCTGTGAGCGGTCGCTTAGGCTTTATAGCCCTGAGATATAAAATCCATGAGCTGGTTCAGTTGCCGAGTTACAGCGCCGGAATCGCCATCGTCGAGCGCATAAAAATCGAAGCGCTCGTTGCTCGCCAAGTTCGGCAATAGCGCTGGCAGCGAACTTTCGAAAAACACGCGACTACCATCGCCTGTGGCATTCGTTTCGGCTTCGCTTCGCCCATGCGTGACGATGACGGTCATGCGCGTAATGCTCCTGAGCAGCGGCTGAAGGTTTTGGCCGTCGAAGGTGAATGCCACATCCGGGCGCCAGACGCGGTCGAAATAGCCCTTCAGCATCGCCGGAATTGCGAACATCCAAATGGGCAAAATGAAAATCAATTCGTGTGCCGACTGGAGATCTGTAACGAGCCTACGAATATCTTCAGGAATGCCGCCGGATGGATAAGATGAAAACTCGTGTCCCGAGGTTACGGGGTTGAAGTTCAAACGATAGAGATCATTGACGACGGCCGTCGTGTTCCGTGCTGCAAGCGCCGCGATTGCGCGTTCCGCAATCTGCCCGCAAAGACTGTTTGGCTCCGGGTGACACGTCACAAGAAGGCAGGTGCTTGGGGAACCAGTCATAGCGTCCGTCAATTGGAAGCCGTGCGGATAGAGACAGAAGGATCGGTCTCGATCCGCAGGGCATGAGTTTCTGTCTACGCGCTTTCGCGCATCGTCTTGGCTGCTTCAACCATATTCTTGAGCGCAGGCAGCACTTCTTCCCACTTTCGGGTCTTGAGGCCGCAATCAGGATTGATCCAAATCTGCTCGGGTACGAGATGAGCGCGCGCTTTGCCGATCAGGTCCGTCATATCGTGGACATGGGGACAGCGGGGTGAGTGGATGTCGTACACCCCAGGGCCGATCTCGTTCGGATACCGGAAATCCGAGAACGCTTCGAGTAATTCCATCTGCGACCGCGAGGTTTCGATCGAGATGACGTCGGCGTCGAGTGCAGCGATCGCTGGCATAATGTCATTGAACTCGCAGTAGCACATATGGGTGTGAATTTGCGTCTGGTCGGCCGCGCCGCCTGCTGCCAGTCGAAAGCACTCGACCGCCCAGCGGAGATAAGCATCCCAATGCGCGCGCCTTAGCGGCAGGCCTTCGCGTAGTGCGGGCTCGTCGATCTGGATAATTCCGATCCCGACTTTTTCGAGATCGGCAACCTCGTCGCGGATCGCGAGTGCAATTTGCCTGCACGTCACCGAACGAGGTTGATCGTCGCGTACGAACGACCATTGTAGGATCGTCACCGGACCTGTCAGCATGCCCTTGACAGGTTTGTTCGTGAGCGACTGGGCGTAAGCCGACCAGCCGACGGTCATTGGCTTCGGGCGGGAGACGTCGCCAAAAATGACCGGCGGCTTTACATAGCGCGTGCCGTAGGACTGCACCCATGCGTTCTGGGTGAATGCAAATCCGGAAAGTTGCTCGCCGAAATATTCAACCATATCGTTGCGCTCGAACTCGCCGTGAACGAGCACGTCGATGTCTAGCTCTTCCTGGATGCGGATGGCCTTCTCGGTCGCCTCGCGCAAAAACGTATCGTAGGCGGTGTCAACGAGATCGCCGCGCCGATGTGCCGCCCGGGCTTTGCGAACCTCCTCGGTTTGAGGGAATGATCCGATCGTCGTTGTCGGGAATTTTGGCAGCGAAAGTCGCTTCCGTTGCGTATCGTGCCGTGCGGCATACGGGCTTGATCGCTGCGCATCTCGTGGCGTGACGGCCGCTAGCCGCGCCGCAACATTGGCATCGTGAACGCGAGGCGATGTCGAACGTGACTTCACAGCGGCGTCGCTCGCATCGAAGGCCTCGGCGGCGGCTGACCTGCACTGGCTCGCGGCACGCGTCAGCACCTCGATCTCCAAAAGCTTTTGCTTTGCGAAAGCGAGCCAGGATTTCAAGTCGGCGTCGAGTTTGGTTTCGGTAGCGAGATCGACGGGCGCGTGCAGCAACGAGCATGATGGCGCAATCTGTAGATTGTCGCGGCCGCGTGATGTGATCGCCTTTTCGGCGAGCTTGAATGCCTCGCTGAGATCGGCGCGCCAGATGTTCCGGCCATCGACGACGCCAAGCGAAAGGACTCGCGTGCGCGGCCAGACGGACAGTACGGTATCGAGTTGCTCGGGCGCGCGTACGAGATCGACATGAAGGCCTTGCACAGGCAGCGAGGCCGCGAGTGACAAATTATCGCCGAGCTTTTCGAAATAGGTCGCGAGGAGAATCTTCACGCGGCTGCCGGCGAGGGCTTGATAGGCCGCGCCGAGTGCGTTGCGCTGTGCATCGGTCAAATCGAGCGCAAGTATCGGCTCGTCGATTTGCACCCAGTCGGCACCCGCATCTGCGAGAGCTGCAAGTACGTCGCCGTAGACAGGAAGCAGACGATCAAGAAGCGTGAGCGGCTCAAGATCGGGACACTTTGCCTTCCCAAGAGAAAGATAGGTCACGGGTCCGATCAAAACCGGACGCGTGTGGATGCCAAGCGCTTTGGCTTCCTTGAATTCATCAATGGGCTTGCGCGATGCAAGACGAAATTCCTGACCCTCGTAGAACTCGGGCACGATGTAATGATAATTGGTATCGAACCATTTCGTCATTTCCATCGCGGGAGCGACGGCGGACCCTCGCGCCATGGCGAAGTAGGTATCGAGATCGACTGAGCCAAGGCTTTCGGCGGCTTCGGCAACATCGGCCATCATCGCGTAGGCATTCGCGGTGCGCACGGACAAGGCAATTCGCCCGCCGTTCGCAGCGGCGCTGGAGCGATATCGCGGGGGTATGGCTCCGACCATCGCGGTGGTGTCGAGGACTTGGTCGTAGAAGGAGAAATCGTTCGACGGAACAATCTCAATTCCGGCGTCCCGTTGCAGACGCCAATGACGCTCACGAAGCTCTGCTCCGGTCTTGCGGAGCGTCACGTAATCGATCTCGCCTTTCCAGTAGGATTCCGTCGCCTTTTTCAGCTCGCGCTTGAGGCCAATGCGGGGGAAGCCAAGGTTTGCGGATTGAACCATCGTATGCGTGCCTTTCGGGAGTAGGTGAAATTCAGCGGCGTTTTAGCGGTCGATCGCGATCGGGCGGCCGTCTTCATCAATTGCGACCATCTCGAAGCTGCCTCTCATGGCGAGCTTCCCGTCCGACTTGCCGAGCGTTTCGGCGATCACGTCGACCTTGACCGTCATCGAAGTGCGGCCGACCCGTTCGACGCGCGCCACTAACTCGACGAGCTGACCGACGGCGACCGGCATATGGAAATCGACGCGGTCCGATCGCGCCATCACCACGCTGCCGCCGGCGCGCCGGGCGGCGGCGATGGCTGCCGCCTTGCTCATCAGGTTCAAGGCCGTGCCCCCGAACAGCGTGCCGTAATGGTTGGCCTGCTCGGGAAACACGATCTCGACAAAGCGCGTCTCGGCGGGATCGGGTATCATTTGCTCAGTCCTTGGAGCGTTCGACGAGCTTGACGATAGGGATCATCTGATCGCCCCATTGCCCACGACCGTTGTGAACTCGGTGAACTCGCATCAGTTCAATCGACGCTCCCGCATCCACTGCTTGATGGATTTGCAAGTTGAGGCGATGAACCGTATCGGCCACCTTGCGGATCGCCACGTCGACGTCAGGGGCTTTCGGACCGTTGAATGGCTCAGGCATATTGATCACTTCTGCGGTTTTCACGGGATGGCTCTCTCGGGTTTTGTTGGGGCGAAAGGCTGCGCTATTCCGCAGCCGGCAGGATTCGCTCGGTATGGAATTGCGCCGTTTCGGTCGATTCCGACATCGCGGTCGTCGAAGATTTGCCGCCCGTGATGGCAAGTGAAACGGCATCGAAATAGCCCGTGCCGACCTCGCGCTGATGCCGTGTTGCCGTGTAGCCTTCGGCTTCGCTTGCAAATTCCGCCTGCTGGAGTTGGGAATAAGCAGCCATGCCGCGGTCGCGATAGCCGCGAGCCAATTCGAACATGCCGTAGTTCAGCTGATGGAATCCGGCGAGCGTGACGAACTGGAACTTGTAACCCATGGCGCCGAGTTCGCTCTGGAACTTTGCGATGGTCGTGGGATCGAGTTTTTTCTGCCAGTTAAAGGATGGCGAGCAGTTATAAGCGAGCTTCTTGCCGGGGAACTTCGCATGAATCGCTTCGGCGAAACGGCGGGCATCGGCGAGGTTCGGCGTGGACGTCTCCCACCATAACAGATCCGCGTAGGGCGCATATGCCAAGCCGCGCGCAATGCAGGCGTCGACGCCGTTGCGCAATGTGTAGAAGCCTTCCGGCGTGCGCTCGCCTTTGACGATGAATTCGCGGTCGCGTTCGTCGATGTCGGAGGTGATCAGCTTCGCAGATTCCGCATCCGTTCGCGCGATGATGAGGGTTGCTACGCCCATGACGTCGGCCGCAAGCCTGGCAGCGACAAGATTGCGAATGTGCGCTGCTGTCGGGATTAAGACTTTGCCGCCAAGGTGGCCGCACTTTTTCTCTGACGCGAGCTGATCCTCGAAATGAACGCCGGCGACACCGGCCTCGATATAAGCCTTCATGATCTCAAAGGAGTTCAGCGGGCCGCCAAAGCCTGCTTCGGCGTCGGCGACGATGGGTGCGAACCAAGTGGCGACGCTGGATTTGCCTTCCATGTGCTCGATCTGATCGGCGCGCTGAAGCGTCCGATTGATGCGACGGGCCAGCTCCGGCCCAGCGTTCGCCGGATAGAGGCTTTGATCCGGATACATGGCGCTCGCTGTGTTGGCGTCGGCCGCGACCTGCCATCCGGAGAGGTAAATGGCCTTCAGACCGGCTCGCACCATCTGCATCGCCTGATTGCCGGTGACGGCACCAAGCGCATGGACGTAGGGCTCCGCATTCAAAAGATGCCACAGGCGCTTGGCGGCGATGTCAGCGAGCGTGTGACGGATCGGAACGGAGCCTCGCAGCTTTTTGACGTCATCAATTGAGTATGGACGCTCGATGCCATTGAACCGGTCGGGGGCGGCGTCGATCCCGAGTTGAATCATTTCCGACGTATTCATGGCTTGATCCTCGCTTGCCAAATGATCCGATGTTCGCAATATCCGCATTCCGGAAGCGCGCGAAACGCCTGAATTTGTGGAGATTTGCAAGGCAATGGATGCGAATTTGCAAATTTTGCGAATGCGGAGGCTCGCATGAGAAAAGCCTTCATGGGCGTCCGCTTGAAGCGGCTGCGTGAGGAGCGTGGCCTGACGCAGGTCGCGTTGGCGCGGGCGCTGGAACTCTCTCCGAGCTATCTCAATCAGCTCGAAAAAAATCAGCGGCCGCTGACGGTTCCGATCCTGCTCAAGATCAACGCCGTGTTCGGCGTCGATGTGCAGCTTTTCTCGGAAGACGAAGAGGCGCGCTTGATTGCCGACCTGAAAGAGGTGCTGGCAGATCCGGGACTTGGCGAACAGATCGCGTTGACGGAAATTCGCGAGATTGCATCGAACATGCCGGCTATTGGGCGGGCGCTTGTCGCTCTCCACACGCGCGGCCAGCAGGCATCCGAGCGAGCCGATGCGCTTGCGTCACGTTTTGGACTTGAGGCGAGCGACATCGAGCCTGCACCTCTGATGCCCTACGAACAGGTGCGTGATTATTTCTACGCTCATCACAATTACATCGCGGAGTTGGACGAAGCCGCCGAGAAATTGTTTGGTCGGGCGAAGCTTGTCATCGGCGACGTGGCGTCCGGGCTCAAGGATTATCTTCGCGCCAAGCACAGTGTTGACGTCATCGTTGCGCCCGCGATGGATGCACTTTCACCACAGCGGCGGTTCCATCGCGCCCAGCGAACGCTCGAACTTGCGGCAAACCTCACACCCGGACAACAGGCTTTCGAGATGGCAACACAGCTTGCCTTCATCGAGATGGGAGATGTCCTCGATGCGCTCGCCGAGGATGCGGCGTCGGGAAGCGAAGAGACTTTGCGCCTGGCGCGCATTGGCCTCGCGAACCACTTCGCCGGCGCGCTGTCGATGCCGTACAAGCCGTTTCTCGAAACGGCAGAAACATTGCGATACGATATCGATCTGCTTGGCCAAAGGTTCGGCGTCGGCTTTGAAACGGTTTGCCATCGTCTCAGTGCATTGCAGCGTCCGGAAGCGCGCGGCGTACCTTTTTTCTTCGTCCGCGTCGATCGCGCCGGAAACATTTCAAAACGTCAGTCGGCGACCGATTTCCATTTCTCGCGAGTCGGCGGGTCTTGTCCGCTGTGGAATGTCTATGAGGCCTTCTCGACACCGGGGCGCATTCTGACCCAGCTTGCGCGAATGCCGGACGGGCGGACCTATCTTTGGATTGCCCGCACCGTCTCGCGCGGACACGGCGGTTACGGGACACCCGTCAAAACCTTTGCGATCGGTCTTGGCTGCGACTTGAGCCACGCGGGCCGCCTTGTTTATGCGAAAGGCCTGGATCTTTCTGATGCGGATGCGGCAGTTCCGATCGGCGCCGGCTGCAAGGTGTGCGAGCGGCCGAATTGTCCGCAGCGTGCGTTCCCTCCCATCGGGCGTCGAACCGCAGTGGATGAGAATGAGAGGCCTTTTACGCCATATCCTGTTATCTAGTTCTTGCCCATCGAGAGATTACGATGCTTTCAGCGACGACCGATATCAGTGATCGTTTCGGTGACGAGGCGCGCGTATTAGGGCCCAATCTCCTCGATTTCGGCAGCAGAACGCGCTTTCGCGGTTCCGCCGTCACGATCAAATGTTTCGAAGATAACTCGCGTATCAAGGAGACGCTCGCTTCTCCCGGTCACGGCAAGGTTCTTGTCGTCGATGGCGGTGCGAGCAAACGTTGCGCGTTGTTGGGCGACATGATTGCGAGGGATGCGGTCGCCAACGGCTGGGAAGGTATCGTCATAAGCGGGTGCGTACGCGATATCGCCGTGTTGAAGACATTGAATATTGCCATCAAGGCGCTCGGCGCGACGCCACGCCGTTCGACCCGCCGTGATGAAGGCACGCGCGACATTCCAATAACCATCGCGGGTACAGCGATAAACGCTGGCGATATGGTCATCGGCGACGAGGACGGCGTCGTCATTCTAGCGCCTGAGCAAGGCGAAGAACTGATAGCGAAGTGAGCGTTCGCTTTTCTCCCGTTTGCCGATTCACCGAGCCGGCTTCGCAAATCTTCGCATTTTCAGCGCTTTCGTAAATTGCCGCTGTCCCTTGATACTTCGTGGAACGCAAGCGCCGCGGGGTGCTTGCGGCGGGCAATTTTGCCGAACGTCACGACAGCTCTTGGAGAACATCGATGGCTTCTGATCTCGCTAACCTTGAAAGACCGGCTCAGAAAAAGTCGGTTGCGCTCTCGGGGGTCGTTGCCGGATCGACCGCCGTATCCTCGGTCATCCCCGGCGGCGATCACCTCAGGTATCGCGGCTATGACGTTCGTGACCTGGCGATGGGCTGCTCGTTCGAAGAGGTGGCGCACCTTCTCATTTACGGCACGCTGCCATCGGCGGAAGAGCTCGCGACGTACCAGAGGAAATTGCGCGCTCAGCGCAATTTTCCGCTCGCCGCGAGGCGCGCCCTCGAAGCTCTGCCCGCCGCCGCGCACCCGATGGATGTCTTGCGCACTGGCGTGTCGGCGCTCGGATGCGTCTTTCCGGAATCGCCAGATCAAAAGGCCGAGAACGCGCGCGCTATCGCTGATCGCCTGATTGCATCGGCGCCCTCGATGCTGCTCTATTGGTATCATTTCTCGGGCAGCGGCCGCAGCATCGACGTCGAGACGGATGATGACACCGTCGCCGGGCATTTCCTCACGCTGTTGCACGGACGGGCGTCGCACCACCACCAAGTCCGCGCGCTACAGGCTTCACTGGTGCTTTACGGCGAACATGAGTTCAACGCATCGACGTTCACCGCGCGCTCGATTGCGGCGACGGGCTCTGATTTCTATTCCGCAATCAGCGGAGCCATCGGTGCGCTGCGTGGCACCAAGCATGGCGGCGCCAATCAGGCCGCGTATGAGGTCATCACGCGCTATAGAACGGCGGACGAAGCCGAGGTCGATGTGCGCGAGCGGGTGGCCAACAAGCAGGTCGTGATGGGGTTTGGCCATCCGGTGTATCGGATTTCGGACCCGCGCACTGAAGTCCTGCGTACGTTGGCGAATGAACTGGCCGATCGCTCGAACGATCACAAAGTGATGTCCATCGCCGAACGGATCGAGGTCGTGATGGCCGACTCCAAGAACATGTTCGCCAATGTGGATTGGTATAGCGCCGTGCTTTACGATCTTCTGGGTATCCCGGCCTCGATGTTCACGCCGATTTTCGCAATGGCCCGCATAGCCGGCTGGAGCGCTCACATCATCGAGCAGCGCGAGGACAACAAGATCATTCGTCCGACCGCCGACTACGTCGGCCCGGAAAGCCGTGTCTTCGTCTCGCTTTCCGAGCGCGGGATGCCGGCCCGCTGGCGCGCCGCCTGAGTGCGCGACGTCTTGCCATTGGAGAAGCGCAACAACACCTGGGGTAACTTTAGAATTCGCGCCACCACATATTGCGCATGCCCATTGGAATCTGTCTTTATGAGGACATCATAGGTCGCTGGATTTCAACATTCAGCGCTAAGAGGGAACCCGGTGCGCATCGCTTTTCGAGCGGTGCAATCCCGGGACTGCCCCCGCAACTGTGAGCGGCGAGTTCCTGTCGGATAAAGGTCACTGATGCTTCGCGTGTCGGGAAGGCCAGACAGAGAGCAGCGACCCGCGAGTCAGGAGACCTGCCTGTGATGGTGTTTTCACGTCCTCGGGCGGGGTGTCCTGATGGATTGGTTCATCCCGCCATTGCGCGCGGATGAATGCGCGTACCATGCGGCCCAAGCCCCCTTTTTTCAGGGGTTTGCCGATGTCTATCGTACTCCAAGCACGAAGCTCTCAATCCAATCACGTTTCAGGCATCGGCGCACCGAAGGCCTCGACGGAACAGCTGTTCCAGGTCATCCGGCGCAGCGGCGGCGTCACGCTATTCGACGCCAGCAAGATCACCGTGGCGCTCACCAAGGCATTCCTCGCCGTTGAAGGGGGGCGCGCGGCTACATCGCGGCGCGTTCACGAGACCGTCGAGGAATTGACTGAGCAGATCGTTTCGGCGTTGACGCGCCGCGGCGCTCAGGGCCGCACGTTCCATATCGAAGAGATCCAGGATCAGGTCGAGCTTGCGCTGATGCGCAGCGAAAACCACAAAGTTGCGCGAGCTTACGTCCTTTATCGCGAAGAGCGCGCGCGCGAACGCGCAACGTCTGCTGAACTTGTGAAGGTCGCTGCCGTTTCGCCGATGAACGTCAAGGCAAGGGACGGCCGTCTGTCTCCGCTCAACATAGACCGGCTGCGCCTGCTGATTGTCGAAGCCTGCGATGGCTTGCCGGATGTGACCGCAGAGTCCGTGCTTTCCGAAAGCCAACGCAATCTCTACGACGGAATTACGGTCGATGAGTTGGCGGAAGCGCCGGTGCTCGCCGCGCGCACCCTCATCGAAACAGAGCCGAACTACACATTCGTCGCGGCGCGATTGCTCATGGATCGGTTGCGCAGCGAGGCACTGTCGTTCGTGAGGGGTCGGGAAGACTCGGCGCGTCAATCGGAGATGGGGGCACGCTATCCCGAGTACTTCTCGGCATTGGTCGCGAAAGGCATCGTGGCCGAACTGCTCGATCCGGAACTGGCGCGGTTCGATCTGGCGCGTCTTGGGCGCGCGTTGAAGCCAGAGCGCGACGGCATCTTCCAGTATCTTGGCCTTCAAACGCTGTACGATCGCTATTTCTTGCAGACGAACGGTATCCGCTTCGAGCTGCCGCAAGCCTTCTTCATGCGCGTCGCCATGGGCCTCGCGATGCGTGAGATCGACCGCGAGGAGAAGGCCATCGCCTTCTATGATCTCATCTCGTCGTTCGACTTCATGTGCTCCACGCCGACGCTTTTCAATTCCGGAACCCCGCGTCCGCAATTGTCTTCGTGCTTCCTGACGACGGTGCCGGACGATCTCGACGGCATCTTCAAGTCCATTAAGGACAACGCGCTTCTCGCCAAATACTCAGGCGGCCTCGGCAATGACTGGACGCGCGTGCGCGGCCTCGGCGCCCACATCAAAGGCACAAACGGCGAAAGCCAGGGAGTCGTGCCGTTCCTGAAAGTCGCCAACGACACCGCGATCGCGGTCAATCAGGGCGGCAAGCGCAAAGGTGCGGTCTGCGCTTATCTCGAAACGTGGCACATCGACATCGAAGAGTTTCTGGATCTCCGGAAGAATACCGGTGACGACCGCCGGCGAACGCACGACATGAACACGGCTCACTGGATCCCGGATCTCTTCATGAAGCGCGTCGCAGAAGACGGACCCTGGACGCTGTTCTCGCCCGACGAGGTTCCTGACCTGCACGATCTCTACGGCACAGCGTTCGCGGCGCGTTACGAAGAGTATGAGAAGAAGGCCGAACGCATGGAGATGAAGATTGCGCGGCGCGTTCGCGCGGTCGATCTTTGGCGGCGGATGCTGACGATGCTCTTCGAGACGGGCCACCCGTGGATCACGTTCAAGGACCCCTGCAACCTACGCTCGCCTCAGCAGCATTGCGGTGTCGTGCACTCGTCGAACCTTTGCACGGAAATCACGCTCAACACCTCGAACGACGAGGTCGCAGTCTGCAACCTGGGTTCGATCAACCTCGCCGCGCATGTCACGCCGCAAGGTCTGGATCACGACAAGCTCGCCCGCACCGTGAAGACGGCGATGCGCATGCTCGACAATGTCATCGACATCAATTTCTACACGATCCCGGAAGCGCGGCGCTCGAACCTTCGTCATCGTCCCGTCGGTCTTGGGCTCATGGGGTTCCAGGATGCGCTGCATGCGCTTCGCATTCCTTATGGCTCGGATGATGCCGTAGCGTTTGCCGATAGCAGCATGGAGGCGATCAGCTATGATGCCATTTCGGCGTCGGTTGATCTCGCCGCGGAACGTGGCAGGTATCCGTCGTTCGAAGGCTCTCTGTGGAGCAGGGCCATTCTGCCGATCGATTCGATTGGCATTCTCAGCGACGCGCGAGGCGCAGACCTTCGGCTCGACGCGTCCGCTACTCTGGACTGGGCTGCACTGCGCGACCGCGTGAGGACGACTGGAATGCGCAATTCCAACGTCATGGCGATCGCGCCGACCGCGACGATCTCGAACATCTGTGGTGTCGCGCAGTCGATCGAACCGACATTCCGCAACCTTTACGTCAAGTCCAACATGTCGGGCGACTTCACGGTCGTGAATGCGTTCCTGGTTCGCGATCTCAAGGCGCGCGGTCTTTGGGACGAGGTGATGGTGTCGGACCTCAAGTACTTCGATGGCTCGCTCGGCACTATCGACCGGGTCCCGGACGATCTCAAAGAGCTTTATGCGACAGCCTTCGAAGTCGATGCCCATTGGCTCGTGGATGCGGCTGCGCGGAGGCAGAAATGGATTGACCAGGGCCAATCGCTCAATCTGTACCTCGCGGCGCCGAATGGGCGTAAACTCGATGCACTTTATCGCCTTGCATGGGAGCGTGGCCTCAAGACCACCTATTATCTGCGGGCCCAATCGGCCACGCACGTCGAGAAGTCGACGCTCAAGCGTACGGACGGCAAGCTCAACGCAGTCGCTAGCCCGGTTTTGCTTTCGTCGCCGGCCGAAGGCAAAGCCTGCTCGATCGACGATCAGACTTGCGAAGCCTGCCAGTAAGGAAATTCTAGAAACGGAGACATCTCATGCTCGACTGGTCAGAGCCAGCCGCCCATTCGCCGTCGGTCCGCAAACCTCACCCGATCATTGATCCGGAAGTTGCGACCGGCCTCGGCAATATCGATCGTCATGGCGGCCGCGTACGCGTCGATGACAAGGCGATGATCAACGCCCACGCCGACGTCAATCAGCTCCTTCCGCTCAAGTATCGCTGGGCGTGGGAGAAATATCTGGCTGGCTGCAACAATCATTGGATGCCGACCGAAGTGTCGATGCAGGCCGACATCGCGCTCTGGAAAGCCAAGGATGGCTTGACGGAGGACGAGCGCCGCATGGTCAAGCGCAACCTCGGTTTCTTCGCGGCATCGGAATCGCTCGTCGCCAACAACATCGTGCTGGCAATCTATCGCCACCTCACCAATCCGGAGTGCCGGCAATATCTCTTGCGGCAGTCTTTCGAGGAAGCGGTGCATACCCACACCTTCCAGTACATCGTTGAAAGTCTCGGCCTCGATGAAGGCGAACTCTTCAATATGTACCGGGAAATTCCTTCGATCACGGACAAGGCCGCCTGGGCGCTGGCGTACACCAAGCATCTGGAAGATCCGGCTTTCAAGACCGGCACGAAGGAAACGGATCAGGCGTTCCTTCGCGATCTCGTCGCGTTCTACGTCGTCTTCGAAGGGATGTGGTTTTACACTGGCTTTGCTCAAATCCTGTCGCTGGGACGGCGCAACAAGATGGTGGGCATCGCCGAGCAGTATCAGTACATCCTGCGCGACGAGAGCATTCATCTCAACTTCGGTATCGACGTCATCAACCAGATCAAGGCTGAAAATCCCGACCTCTGGACGAAGGCGTTTCAGGATGAAATTCGTCAGATGCTCCACGATGCCGCCGGTCTCGAAGCCGCTTACGGCCGGGATACGATGCCGACCGGCCTTCTCGGTCTCAACGCCGCGCTGACGGAACAGTATATGGAATTCATCGCCAACCGCCGTTGCGCACAGCTTGGCCTTATGCCGGTGTTCAAGGAACGGGAAAACCCGTTTCCGTGGATGTCGGAAGCGATGGATCTGAAGAAGGAGAAAAATTTCTTCGAAACACGCGTCATCGAATATCAGAACGGCGGAGCGCTGAGCTGGGAATGAGCTGCCTGGCTCTAGCTGTCTGCAAAACGGTCACTGCGGATGAAAGTTTGCAGTGACCGGCGACTATGCAAAAGTTGCTCGATCGAACAACTGGCTCTTGATTTCACGTACATCTCTGGAGGAGGACTTGTCGGCCATGAGCGTCATACTGCCTAACGGAAATCGGACTTACCCGACGCCGATCCCGGACGTTGACGAGATCGATAAGTGCTTGCGACAGCGCAGGTCGATTGTTGTAACGTCGAGAGACTTTCACGGCATTGAGGCGACAAGCATCCTTTGGCACTCTGAGGATCCTGTAGTCGCTGAAATTGCGCCGAAAGTTCAACTCAAAACAACACTGCGGATTTACGGGTAGATGATCAAGCGACGTGCGTATCGCAGCGCTTCGACGTCGAGATAAGATCCCAGAACGAAAATATAACAATGCCGCTCGATGGAGCCGTCGTAAGGGTATGAAACTGCTGCCGGAATCCTTTAACCAATTTGCTCAGTAATTTCGTTATATGTAAGATCCAACAAGCGACTCGCGATGCGTGTGCGCATGGTTTTGAAGGCATACAGTGTGCGCCCTACCGGTGCCCGCCGCTCAACTCTAGGGCGATTCTTTGTGAAATATGCCTAGAAGATTTGATCTGTATACGTTAATCTCGAACTTGCGTTGCAAGAGACCCTTCCTTCCCGGACGGCGATGCAATTCGCCGAAAATTACAAAACCCTTTCGCTTGCTTTCAGTGCACGAACGCCCTTCATTTGATGACGATTGTTTTTAAGTCCCTCACACAATTAATAATCAACCGTGGAGGTTATCTTGAAACCACCCGAGGAAGATCCCCGAATTGAGCGCGAATTCGCTGCAGATCGGAATTGGTCCCTAGTCAGTGTCGTTGTGCTGTGGGCGCTTTACGGGTTCATTTTCTACGAAATGCGCGTCTGGGGGTTTTCCGATGAAGTCAATCTCGCTCTTGCGATTTCAGGCGGGCTTGTGCTGCTCTTCAACACGGCCTCGATGATTGCTCTCATCGCGCAGCTGAACTCGCGCCGAAAAGAGATCTACGGGCTGGATCTTTATTATCTCGACCTTCGAAAAAAGAAGCGCTGATCGTCCCAATCTCCGTCTCTGTCTTTCGAAGAGACGCGGTTCGAATTGGACTTCAAGAAGCTGGGGTTCAAGGGCGGACAGACGATGCTCTTCGATTGGTGCCAGGCGCTGGGCAAGGTTTGCCCGGCGCGCTCGCTCGTCGTCTATTCGGTGCCGATGCCGAGTTCGCGCGCCGCGGAGGTCAGGCGGGTCTTTGCGCCGGCGTCGTTTGCAAAGGCCGCGAGGGCTTTCGTCAGTGCTGCTTTTGCAGCATCCTTCTCGCCAAGGGTCATGCGCGAACTCATAAGACGCAGCCAGCCGTTCTCGTCGTTTGGATTGGTTTCGAGCCGTGCTGCGAGCTTGTCGACCATGCCGTGGATCATGTCGTCACGCTGAGAAGCGGTGTCCCCTGCCACTGGCTCTGATGCTGAAGCGGACGGCGAATTGCTTGCCGCGATCTGTGCCGACTTTGCTTGCTCGAGGGCCTTCTTGATTTCCTCATTGCCGGGGTCGAGCTTCAGGGCTGTTTCGTAGGCTTTAGCCGCATCGTCTGGCTTATCGGTATTGAGGTAAGACCATCCGAGCGTTTTCCAACCGTTCACATCGTTCGGATCTTGTTCGAGCCTCGTCACGAGCTTCACGATCATCGTATCGACGTCAGGCAACTCGACCGCGTTGGAGGCGGGCGACTGAGCTGCCGCCGATTCCGGATTTGCGTCTATCGCGTTCGCATACGCGCGAAGAGAGTCCAATGCTTGCGACGTATCCGAGCCATCATCAGAGGCGAATGCCGAATGCGGTGCAGACTGCGTATCACTTATGGCTGTTCCAACGCTAGACGAGTTCAACTCATTCTGCGCGACGCTTGCAAAACAGACGGCGGCGATAGCAGCGAGCGGAAGCAATACGAGACCGGATGAGGGAAGGCTTGTCGCGATCCACCGTCTGACGAGCGCTACTGCCGGCCGGTGACCATGCAGTCTAACGCGCAAGACAAGTAGCGCCGTCGCCAGCAGCGTTGCGGCTGTCCCAGTGGCGACCATCATGTAGTGCTGTGTCATGTCCCATCCTCGTGAAGTGCTTTTTCGCCGAGGAATGGGTCGCAAAATGAGGCATCAGCACAATGGTTTTGCGCGACAAAAGATGATGAACCCCGCGCCGATGTTTCATCTTCATCGGCTTGATCGGAGTAGAACGCTCGGCGCTACTGCATCGGGATTTTCGTCTGCATGATCGGGGTGATCACGCCATTCACATGATACTTGTGGCAGGTGAGGCAGTCTTGGCGCACCTTTTTGGCGGTGTGACAGCTCTGGCAAAGGTCCTTGTTCACGGCCCCAAAGTTGGAGGCAAAGCTATGCGGATTGCCCTGTTCGTAGCTCTTCAGGTAGGGGCGGCTCTTGTCGAGGCTATGGCAGGTCAGGCAGCCGCGATTTTGCATGACGCCGAGATGCGGCTCATGGATGAAAGTCGTGAAGCGTCCGAGTTTCGTCTCAGCCGATGACGGTGAGAAGTTGACCACGCGGCCCTTGCCTTGATTGTCGTCCACGCTGTGGCATTTCGTGCAGGACCCTTGAGCGTCTTTGCTCGTCAGGAAATCGAAGACGGCTGCTGCGGGGCCTCGGTCACCCTTCGGCGCCTGCGGGCCGGTCAGGAAGAGCCATGAGTAGATGAATTTGTCCTTGTGACCTGCCGGGCGATAGAAAATCGCATAATCCTGCCGGTACCAACCGCCGTATTCGGCCCAGCTTTCCGGATCGATATTGCTTTCTATGCTGATCACAGGCGCGGTCTTCGCCGGAGACGCAGAGGCTGTGTCCGGTTGCGACGGAATTGCGCGAGGCTCTGGCGCTCTGCCGCGGTCATTGCCGCGGGACTTCATTTCGCGAAGCTCTTCCTCCGTGGGTCGGAGCAGGTCGTCAGATTGGCTCGTCGCTTTGTCGCCGGCGACTTGAGCATTCTCCGCCGGACGTGCGTCCTGCAAACCTGCTCTCATCGGTTCGGGCAGGCTGCCGGCGGCGCGTTTCTCCTTGCCGCCGTTCGATTTCGCATTTGCGCTGTCGTCCTTTCCGGCGGCTCCTTGAGCATCGGCCCCCGAAGCTTTCTTCTCCTGTCCTGCGGGCATGAGGCACTGACCAAGAACGCGCATGAGGCATGCGGGCGGATCGTATTTGGTGCCGCTGGCATTTTCGCTCGGCGCCTCTTTCTCGTCAGTTTTTTCGTCAGCCTCGGTCGATGCCTGAGGTTGGTCCGAAGCCGCCGGCGCGTCCGCGGCAGCAGGCTCCTCGGTTGTCGCCGCGCTCGAATTGCTTGGTTCGGGATCATTGACGGCGGGTTGCGGGTCGGAGGTCACCGGACCGCCGGTGATTTCTCTCGCAAGATTGGGCAGCCATTGCTGCTGGGCACCGACGACGACATCACGCGGTATGCTCGCGGTCAGATCGGCAACGAGAGACGCACTCAGCTTTCCGCCGCTGCCGATGTTGAGGTCGCCGAGAACGTCCGAAGCCTTGCCGGAGATAAGCGAATAAAGCAGCCGCTTGATCTCCCAGGTGAGATCCTTCACGGCCGTGATCTGATCGTCGCTTGCGTTGGTCAGATCCTGGAGGTTCAATTTGTCAACGGTCTTGATAAGCGCACGGCCCTTCTCGGTCCGGCTGATCATCACCTTCATGAAGGGTGTTAGCCCGGCTTCGGACGCCTCCGGCCATTCGCCAATTGCGGCGTTGCGCTTCTTCAGGGTTTCCAGGTCGAGGCCAGGGAGCGCGAGGAAGGCAATACCTTTCGGGCCTGTCGCCCGTTCCTTCCCTGTGATCTGATCGAGATGGCAGCCGGTGCAGGTCTTCTCGAATGGCGCGACCGCCATGATCCTCCTGTCCTTCTGGCTGTCGTGACAGGTCGAGCAGGAGTCCGGAATACGCTTCGCCGCATCCTTCTTCGCGACTTCTGGAAAGTGTTTATCGAAATGGCTCGCATGATCGTAGACGATCCGCGTGCGGCGATCGAACGGATAGTTTTCGAATTGCGGGTGATGGCCGTCGAAGCTATCGAACTTTACGACATGGCACGAGCGACACTGCTCGTTGGAGATCTTGCCCAGTTTGAAATTGGCGCCTTTGTGCTCCTGGTGGCAGGTTGCGCAAGTGAGGCCGGGTGAGACGACATCGTGGGATGGGAAGGCGGCGTTTTGTGCGCGAGCCGATAGCGGCTCGGGCGTCGACGCAGCAATCTTGGTCAGCCGTTTGGTGCTGGCTAACAGCACATTGGCCGAAGCGCCGTGTGGGAAAAAAGCCGTTGCCGGCATCTTGTGGCAGGTGATGCAGGCCTTGCTATCATCAATCGGGTTGCCGGCGACAAGGCCGTGAATCCAACTCAACTTTCCGTCGCCGCCTTTGCTGTGACACGAAGAGCAATTTTCAATCGAAGCGTGAGCGCTCGTCAGCGGCCCGGGCATGAGCAACTGCGTGCCCTTCGAGAGAAAGTAGGCGGTGAACGTGGAAGCCGCCGTGATCAGTGCCACGAGCAGCGCGATGCGGTCGCGCCGGAAGCTCGGAGGCTTCGGACTGTGGCTCTCTAGCGGCCAGAAAAAGCGCCACATCACAGAGCCCCCGACGCGTATGAGTAGACGACGAGGACGTGCAGCACCGAGAGGACGAGCAGCCCGTAGGTGACGGGCACATGTACAAATAGCCAGGCCCTGGTAAGCCCGAAATGGACGCGCGCGAAATCAAGGGCGTCCTTTTCGGCTACGAGGTTCCAGATTCTGGAAAGCCTTTCCTGGCCCTGGGCGTCAACGTAGGGAGCGAGGTGGTTGAGTTCGTCGATGAGCCGCTTGAGTGGGCGTTGCGAAGCGATCAGGTGGGACGAGAAATTGCGCGGGCCCTCGAAAAAATCCCGCAAGTGGTTGGTGTAGAGATCGGTTATCCAGGCATCATAAGGCGCCGCGGGCAAGGCGATCGCGTCGGCCGACGGATCGGGCATTGCCACGATCGCTTTCACATCGCGCGCGAGTTCAGCGACGCGAACGGGAATGCGATCATAGCCTACGCGCTCGTCGACGCGGCTCTTGGCTTTAAGCGACCAAGCCAGATAGGTACCGAAAAGGCCGCTCAGAGTCACGAGCATGAAGCCGGACCACAACGCCCAATCGAAAACAGAGTTCGGAAGGGCGAAATTTGAATGGGAAAGGAATGCCGCGACCAGCAGGTAGCCCACAAAAATATGGAACGTCCGCCACCGCATGATGGATTTTGGCGGAAGCCTGCCCGTTTTGGTGGCGACGTGAAAGAAGAGCTGCAAGCTCATTCCACCAGCCAGCAGCCAGCCGTCGAGATAGCGTGGATCGCGAAGTGCATCGGTGTAGATTTGGACAAGCCAGAATAGGCCGCCGGAGATGGCAACGATCAGTATCGCAGTGATTGTCTGGCCGCTGCCCCCTCGCGTCGGGCCCGGAGAGCGTGCTCCCATCGACACGTTTGCCGCGCGCCGCGCCAGCAATTTCAAGGCGGCCCGCCAAGATTATTCATCGTCGTTCCCCCATCGTGCGTGTCAGACAGCTGCTGTCGGCATCGCGACCCGATCAATTGATTGCACTCGGTGGCCTCACCTTCCCCACGTACTTTTCCGGTCCCGGAATGAGCGCATCGAGCCCGGCCATTGTGCTGCCGTCGTATTTTTCGGTGAGGCCCGTGAGCAGCTTGGAAACGCTGTCGGCAGCAGCGGTCAGCAGGCGCTCGTTGTTGAGCTTCAGCGATGCCGAATGTGCATATTCGATCAACTTGGCGATTTCGGGCACGTTCGGCGCAGCTTTCGCCGCAGCGGCAAGTTGCTTTCGTACCCGGTCGACCCGCTCGGCCATGAAGAACGCATAGGGCTTTCTAACCGTCGCCTTTGCGACGGCGCGCAATGAAGTCTCGAGTTCAACGCCAAGGCCGATAAGATAGAGCATCCGCTTGCGCGTCGCGTTCGCGGCAGCGTTGTCCTTGCCCTTGGAATACCAAGTGTTGTGGCGGACCTCACCCTGCGACCAGGACACCAGATCGAAGGCGCTGCCGGCGCGATGGCCGCCTTTATTCACGAGTTCTTCTTGCGGCACGACGTGGCAGCCGTAGCAGTTCTTCGCCAGCTGATAGATCGCGCTGGTCCCTATCATTCCTTTGGAATTGGCGAGTTTCCAGCGCGCCGCCGCCTCGGCTTTCGTCTCTGTCTTTGCGGTCTTGCCGCTGTAGCCGCTGTGAACTTTGATCCAATCTTTGCCGGCGCTGTGGCAAGATTCGCAGGAGATGCCCGCGACCGGCTCTTTGCCATCGTCCTTCTGCTGAACCGTGAAATGACAGGTGACGCACAGCCCTTCCGATTTGATGCGTCTCACTCCCATTTTGTCCGCGATTTTCTTCGCCTCGGCGTTGCGCGGAAGATCTCGAAACGTTTTGAAATGATGCGTTGTCTTCCAGGCTTCGGTCTCCTGCTTGTGACACTCGGCGCAGGCATTCGGCCCGACGACCTGGGCGGGATCGGATGCTGCCGCACCGCACGCGACAAAAAACATGATCAGCGAGCCGGAGAGAAAGCAGGCGAGGCGAGAGAGGCGCCGTGTGCCGAAATGCGAGGGACTGAAACTCAAACGATCTGAAACCACAGTGCTGTCGAGCCTTGCTTCGGCGAGCCTACGCGCTCGTATCGAGTGTGATCGCGAGGTCGCGGGAGCGATCGAAATCGGCTTTGCGCAGCGGGCGACCGAGGGGCACAGCAAGCCGTTTCATCGCCCGGGTCAGAACGCCGCCTTCGCTCGCGCCATCGGCGTTGGGTAGGAAAGGATCTGCATGGCAGGTCGCACCAACGTGCGCGGCGATGGATTTGACTGACTCGACCATCCCCGGCGCGCCGCAGGCGTAGAGAACATCGGTCGGCAACAGTCGCGGCAGATAGTCGGTCGGCCGGCCGGGCATGATGGCGTTCGGCAAAGCCTGCGGCGCACTACAGACGGGCACGACGAGGACATTGGGAAAACGTGCGAGCTTCACGAGGGCTTGGCCCATATATAGAGACTCGACAGTGCGGCCGCCGGCGATGATCATCATCCTTCGCTCCGGCTTCTCTCGCAAAGCGGCGACGGCGATGGACCAGATCGGCGCGAAGCCGGTATTGGTGGCGACGAGAATGAGGCGGCCTTCCAGATTGGGCCGCAGATGTGCCGAGCCGTACGGCCCGGTCAAAGTCACCCGGTGTCCCGGCGTGATGCGCTTGCCGAGCGATGACGTAACGCGGCCGCCGTCCATGCGCCGGACATGAAACCAGATGGAGCTCTTGTTGGGATCGCCGCAGAGCGGATGCGTAATGCTGAAGGGACGACGCGGATAGCCCCTGAAGCACACCTGCGCATATTGACCAGCATGATGCGGCAGCGCGCGATCCGTCTTGATGCCGACCTCGATCACCTCGGCCGACAGAGGGCGCAGTGAACTCAACACGCCTTCGACGGTTCGAATATTTGTCTGGCGATTGCTCTCCACGACCGCGTTACTGGCGATGCGGCACTGGCACGCATGAACGATGCTTGGCTCGGCGCCTTCTCCGCCCTCCACGTCGCCGGAAATCAGCCGAACGCAGCATGTGCCGCAGTGTCCGGCGCGGCAATCGTAAGGCAGGTCGATGCCGTTATTCAGAGCTGCGTCGAGCAGCAACTCACCAGGGCGTGCCTCAAAGCTTTTTCCATCGATCGTAATGTTATGGCTTTTTGCCATCACCTGTCCTGCAATTCGTGCCGTTTCAAGCAATTCGGAATTGGGAGCTATCCAGCTATTATGGTTAGACAATGACCCACGGCGGATCGAATAAAATGAAACATGGATTGAAGGCGAAATATTTCGCTCCATAAACTCGAATTATGCATTAAGCATTGCGCCCGCGAATGAGCCTGTTTTGCTCCCCGCGACAACAATCCACTTCTTGGAAAGTTGCTGCCGTTTCCTAGGGTTGTGTGCGGCGTTCGTAATCATTTAGAAGAGCATAATTCCTTTAATATTTGTATCGAGTGGAATGGAAATGTTTTTTCGATTCCGAATTAACCATAGCCAATTTGGCTCGCCATTTAATCCGGCCATATCGCTGCCCCGTTTTGTGTATTGATTTGTTTTCGACGGGGGATCGCATAAATCGGACTGCATTTCGCGCGATCATGCAATTTTGAGTTCTGCCCAGGGGTATGGGCAGTCTGGACTGGGGGCGATGGTACAAGTTTCGCGTGTTTCACTGCTTGCCTGCGCATGGGCGGGCACGATGCTGGTCTGCGCAATGTTCTCTCGGCAAGATGCCGTCGCAGGATCTCGCGCTTTAGCCGAGACAGCAAGTCAAACTCAACAGAGCCGTTCCGAACAGAAATTCGCTCAGAATGGCGAAGCAGCCGGCGGAGGCCAGGCCGCCAAAGCGACGAGCATCGAGATCGTAAAGTCCAAGTCCGATCCGCATAGCGGCCAGGGCGTCGACGAGTCTCTATATCCCACTGCCGCGCAATGCGGTGGATGTCACAAGCAAATTTATGAAGAGTGGTCGTCGTCGCAGCATGCCTATGCGTCGATATCTCCGATGTTCCACAAGTTCGAGCAGAAGTTCCAATCGCTCACTCAAGGAACGGTCGGCACCTTTTGCGTTCGATGCCATCAACAGGTCGGCACGCAGCTCGGCGAAGCCCGCGAAGCGCCACTCTGGAAGCGCAGTCAGATCTCGCGTGAGGGTGTAACCTGCATCACCTGTCACCGGGTCAAGGAACAGTACGGCAAGGTCAACGGTGAGCGCCGGATCGAGCCCGGAAAAATCTACGAGCCTGTATATGGCAGCGGCGAAAAGAGCGTCATCAAAGACGTTCTCGCCAATAAGGATACCTACTCGGTCAAAACGGGTGCCGACGGGCGCGGCAACGACATTCACGCGGGCATGATTACCAACGATCAGATCACCAAGTCGGAGTTCTGCGTCAGCTGCCACCAGGTTGCAGTCAACCTCGGCATCAAGTTGGAAATCGTCTGGGATCAATATCGCGACAGCCCGGCACGTAAAGCCGGCGTCAGCTGTCAGGATTGCCACATGGGCAAGACTCCGGGAAAGCCGGACGGCTATGCGACCGCGCCTTCTGCGATCGTCGGCGGCAAAGAGGTCAACCCCGGGCGCAAGCATGCAAACCACCGGTTTATCGGTCCGGGTTATTCTATCGCGCACCCTGGTATTTTCCCGCACAACACGAAGGCGCAGACCACGAGTATCAAGGACTGGCTGGAGTTCGACTGGCGCGCCGGTTGGGGTAGCCGCAAGTTCGAAGACAAGGTTGCGGCTGGAAAGATCAAGGTCAATTTTCCAAAGCGATGGGCCGATGCGAGCGATCGCGAAGATGCCCGTGAGATCATCGATGAAAATCTGAAGAAGCTCGACGAGCGTGACAAGCTCAGGCGTGAGGTGATGGAGAACAGCAGCAAGGTCGACGGTCCCTACTTCGAAGGCACGCCGCGGATCGGTGCAGAGCTGGCGTTCTCCTACAAGATCAAGAACATCAATACGGGGCACAACCTGCCTTCGGGCTCGCTCGGCGCGCAACCGCAGCTTTGGGTCAATGTCGCCCTCGTCGATCCCGATGGGAAGAACATCTGGGAGTCGGGTTACGTCGACAGCAACGGGGACATGGCGGATCTACATAGTCTCGACGTAGCAGCCGGCCGCATCGACACGGATCAAATGCTGGTGAATTTTCAGACCAAGTTTCTCACGACCAATGTCAAGGGCACCGACCGGGAGATGTACCTGCCGGTAAACTTCGACATCGATCCACTTCCGCAGCTTCGGCCGCCGCAAATCCCGACTACGGTTCTCAATCATCCGCCGCTCGTGCGCATGGAGAACCATTCAATGGCGCCGCTAGGGGAGAGGGTGGCCAAATATTCGGTGCCGGGAAAATTGATCAAAAAGTCTGGCAAATACCGCCTTGCCTTCCGCATGCGTAGCCGTGCCGAGCCTATCTATTTCATGCGCTTCGTCGGAGCCACCAAGGCCATGGAGCAGAGCATGAATGAGCGGATCATGAACTTCCATGACTTCGCCGTCGATGTCGACGTGAAAGGATAAAAATCAAAGAGCCGAGTGTTTCGGATTTGGTCCCGCCATGGGCACCAAAATAGCGGGTCCGAAGCCTCTCTGAAGCCTCCTGAAACTCGAACGCACGAGCCAGGGGCATGATGTGGGAGCTTCCATATGACTTGCGATGCGAAGGGCAACCTTCGATACCGAACGAGTGTGACGACTGCTGCAATTGTTCTGATGGCCGGAAGCTATCTGACGATGTCAGGCACGACCGCAAAAACCGAACCCCGTGAAAGTGGCGCCGAGGCCGGCAAAGACGAGAACTGGATTACGGCTTTGTCCAGCGAGTCTGCCGCCGCTTCCCAGTCCGTAGGGAAACGCGAAAACGAGACTGTCGTTCCGAAGCAGTACCTCGGAGCGAATGTCGACGACGCCGACAAATCGAACGCGGCAAAAGAAGACGGCAAAAAAGCCAAAGCTCGCAAGAAAGAAAAATCGACCGAAGGCGCCTTCCGCTCCGATCCGCAGTACGCGCACAAGTACGACGCCAAAGAACAGTCCGACATATATGGCGGCAAAACCGCCATCGAGCCGCCGCGCCCGCTGCTCGAATTAGGCCGCGAGCAATACACCTCGGGAATATACGATGAGAGCAGCACAATCTTCGGGAAATTGAACCCGCTGCTTCCGGGGCTCTCCGTCTACGGGGATTGGCGGACAGCGATCGCTTACAATCGCAATAACGGCAAGGATATCGCGCAGGTTGCGACGCGGTTGAATCTCGACGTCGATTTCAAGCTTACCGCAACGGAGCGCATACATGCGTTCTTCACGCCGCTTCAGGATGGCAACGCAAAGTTCACTCGCTTTGAGTTTGGCGGTCGCGATGGCGATCAGAAGTTCAACGGTGAGTTCGATTTCACTCCACAGGTTCTGTACTTCGAGGGTGATGCGGGCTCCATCTATTCCGGCATGACCGGACAGCATGCCGGGTTCGACCTGCCTTTCACCGTCGGTCTCTTCCCGCTGTTCCTGCAGAACGGGATCTGGGCGAACGACGCGATCCTCGGCGGTGCGGTGACGCTGCCTGCGCGGAATTCGGCGGCGCTTGGTCTCTCCAACTTCGACGTCACCTTCTTCGCCGGCTTCGATAACATCGACAACGCGAGCTTCGTCAAAGCCAACGGCAAGGTGGACAACAACAATGCCAACCTCTTCGGCGTCACGACCTTCGCCGACGCTTTCAACGGCTATGTCGAAGCGGGTTATGGCTTTCTGCAGGGCACCGGTGTTCAGGCCGGCGTCGAGCAACACTTCCTGACGGCCGCGTATACCCGGCGCTATGCCAACACGATCTCAAACTCGACCCGCGTGTTCGCGAACTTCGGGGAGGATGGGCACGGAAATGGCGACGGCGTTGCTTTGATTTCAGAGAACAGTTTGATCACATCTTTGCCGAGCACGCTTCTTCCCTATGCGAACTTCTTTATCGGGGCCGGGAATCCCGAGCCGCTGGTCGATGGCAACAACGCGGGCATACTGAAGAACGTCGGCATCAACTTCGAGACCGACGCGCTGACGGGCTATCCGAAGCTCGACGACACCGCCTCCAATACCTTTGGTGGCGCGCTCGGCGTGCAGTATCTCTTCAATCTGGATCAGCAGCTCGTCTTCGAGGTGGCGACGGTGCAGCCCTTCGAGAATGACAATATCGGTGCCAAGGGCGCGCAGTACGGCTTCGGCGCTCGCTATCAGATCCCGCTCACCCGGTCGTGGCTGTTCCGCGCCGATGCGACCTATCAGATCCAAGAAGGCGCCGAAGATAATTTCGGGTTCCGTACGGAGCTGCGCAGCAAGTTCTGAGCAACGGCCAAAAGCTTTCGCCGTCGGGGACGACGGCGAAAGCTGTTCGGATTGTTGCTGAACTGGGGCCGGAACGTCTGCCGTCTTATCTCGGCCGGACGATGGCGTCGATCTCGATGTCGACGTCATCGTCGACCATCGCTTGGTAGTTCGTCATGTTGAATGCGCTGCGTTGAATGCGTGTCTTGGCGATAAATCTGCGTGCGCCGGCGTCGTACTTCAGTGCGGGATCGTCGTGTGACTCGATGCTGACTTGGAGTGTTACCGGCTTGGTGATGCCGTTGACCGTGATCTCGCCCAAAACCTCTGCGGCGGTTTGGGAGCCTGTTCGGACGCCGACGCTCTTGAAGGCGATGACGGGCGAGCGCTCGACGTTGAAAAAATCCGCCCCTCTCAACTCGTTGTCGATGAAGTCTTCGCCGGTCGTGAGGCTCGCAGCGGAGATCGAGGCGTTGACCTTGCTCTTTCCTGGAGCGGCTTCGTCAAAGTCGAGCGTACCGCTAACCTTGGTGAAGCGGCCGCGGTGTGTCGCGTAAGCCATTTTATAAGCGAAGCGAACCTCGGTTCGGCGCTGGTCGAATTCAAAGCGACGGGCGTGGGCGGCCGATGCGCCGGCGACTGTCAGCTCTGCAACAAGCAGTGCGAGACATGCCATTCGCA
Source organism: Hyphomicrobium sp. ghe19 (assembly GCF_902712875.1). NCBI lineage: Bacteria > Pseudomonadati > Pseudomonadota > Alphaproteobacteria > Hyphomicrobiales > Hyphomicrobiaceae > Hyphomicrobium > Hyphomicrobium sp. ghe19. The sequence continues at coordinate 1,593,510 of NZ_LR743509.1, forward strand.
ATGAGGGCGGCGCTTTGAGCGGCTTCTCACCCTCTGAGATTTCGCGGTCGCCCGATTTGTCTTGAATTTCAGCATTTCTTGGGTGACCGTCATTGCCGCGACGCGGTTTTTTCATTGAGTGGCCTTTCGCCGTTTGTATTCTGGGAGAAGCCTGTGGCGCGCTTTGCGCGTTCCCCGAGCCCATTTGTATGGATCAAGGCTTCAACGACTTCAGAAATGCCGTCTCTGCCGGTGATTGCGGCTCTGAAAATAATCCAGGCAATGGCCGACAAGACGAGGGGGTACAGCAACACGACGATCAATCCGATAATTGTAGTCGCCATCGTGCTTTCTTCCGGTCTCGTACGCGGCGCGGGACGGCGTCGTGAAGGCGCCGAGGGTCAATATGAGTCGGCAGTCGGCGCAATTATTCCAAACGGCGAATCCAATAAATAAGGTGCGCCAATCCCGTCCTTCGATTTCCCCAATTGCACAATTCGATTGAGGAATGGCGAAATTGGGTTCGAGAAATACTCATTCTCTTTGAATCAATGCTTCAATGGGCGCTATTGGCCGCCGGCAAATACCGAATTTATTGGGGTGGCGGAATGAATCCGGGGCGCGACACGTGCGAAAGCGGGCGGAGATCACATTTCATGTCATGATTTCCGCGGTGCTTCACATGGATCATGCTTCTTGCGTGAGGTGCCGCTTCTTCGCTGCCAAACGAATGCGCGCTGAACGTAGCCGCGCCGTGACCGACGACTGCAACTTGGCTATGCGGGAGCTTTTTTCGTCGGAAGTTATCGGCCAGAGCTGACCACCATCGTATCCGCAGGCGATGCGCCCGAGAGCGGCACGCATCAGATCTGTTTCAAGGTCGATGACGAGTTGACCAACCTCGACCGGATCTGTGATCCCACGGCCGCGGGCGAGCAGCGACGCAAGGTGACGCTTATCGATCGAAGGTAGACTGGCCCAAAATCCGTGGGTCAGCTCGCTGGCCAGGTCGTTGTCGGGATGGCCGGCATACTCAGGAGCGCGGCCCACTTGATAGAGGTGTGGCACGGCATCCCATTGAGCTCGCTCGCGGGGGGCGGCTGCGAGCGCGTCCTTTGCCTCTTGCGCGACGTAGAAGCGATTTAGAGTGTCGAAAAGGGTGAACACGTAACCTTGCGCCAGGAGTTTGGGCTCCCATTCGAGCCAGGAAGGTGCGCCATTTGCGGGCGACACCGCCTCGGCTACGATCACCTTGGGACGAAAGCGGTTCCAATCATTGCCGGCCAGAACGTTGGCCTCGGCGCCTTCAACGTCGATCTTGAGGAAGTCGATCTCTGTAACGCCGTAGCGCTCGCATAACTGGGCCAGAGTTACGACCGGCATCGACACCGTGCGATGGCTCGCGCCAAATTTTGCTGCAGCTTCTGCGTGAGATTTTACCGTAGTGGAGAGGGCGTGTAGCCGGTTCACGACGTAGAAATCCATTTCGCCGCTGTGGTCGCCAACGAGGGCCTCCAGTATGGCGTCCCGGGGGCGGATCTGACCATAGAGGGCAGCAAGATGCGGCTGAGGCTCAACGCAGATGCCTCGCCATCCGCGCTCATAAAACCAGAACGAAACGCTGTCCGCGACAGGGTGTCCTGCGCCGATGTCGATATAGAATCCCGAAGTCTTGCGCCCTAGCGCCTGCCAAAGATGATAATCCTCCATGTTTTGAGCATAAGTCAGTTCCATTGGTCCCCCGTGCGCGCCGCGGTTGGGCTCGCCAATTGAGTGGCAGCCGGCCAGCGTCGGATTAGCTTTAGACAGGCTTTGCTTCGCCTGCACCAGCTTCGCTCGTCGAACGCGAGCATTCTGCAACCACGAGCGTAGGTGCGGGCGCAATATTGCGCCGTCTCGATTCCCTCGACGCGGGACCAGCCGGCCGGCCTATGCCGAGTGCGGAGTAAATCATCCAGTTCGAGACGTCTTGTCGGAGTTTTCGAGAGCTTCCGTCAACGGCCGGCCGGTAGAACGGTGGTTCGATCCTGACAAAATGTCGACCGGATCGCTTTGAGCGTTCAAAGGGATGCTCGTTTTTGATGTCGCGGAATCCATGAAGATAATTGATTTTTGGAGGCACATTTCATGACGATCATCAGCAAGCATAGGGTGTTGGCGATGTTGGTCGCCGTTGCACTGCTTGGCGTCTCACCGGTGTACGCGCAGTCCGTTGAGCAGCAGGAGAAGAACCAGATGAATAATTCGGCGGCTCCTGATGTGCTGCCGGATTCATCGCAGACAGGGCCCAGTCAGTCGATTCCACAACAGGAAAAGAACCAGATGAACAATTCGGCGTCTCCTGATGTGCTGCCGGATTCTTCGCAGACGGGTCCTAGTCAGTCGATCACCACTGAGGAAAAGAACCAGATCAAATAAGCGGGCATCTGAGATCCTCAGCCGAGACGGCTTTTTTCCGGTCCGGGGGCCCTGGAGCGGCAGGATGTCGTCGTCCGAAATTGGGGTCGAAAACCTCAATTCAAAATGCTAAATGGCACATCTGACGTTTGCCAGCCGTCGACCTTCCAAGGTGGGTTCGGCAGGCAAGCGGCAGTCTGGGCCTTTCTCACGTGTTCGTTTGAGGTTGCCCCGGTCAATCGTCGATTTCCATGCGGAGCCACCATGACGGCACGGATCTTCAAGCCCGCCAAGACTGCCATGCAGTCGGGAGAAGCGCGCACTAAGGAGTGGGTGCTCGAGTTCGGACCGGCGAGCCCGCGCGATATTGATCCGCTGATGGGCTGGACGAGTTCTCGCGATATGCAATCGCAGGTACGGCTCGAGTTCGACACCAAGGAAGAGGCGATTGCGTATGCGACGCGCGCCGGGCTTGCCTACACGTTGACGGAGCCGAAGCCGCGCAAGCCGATCCGCAAGGCCTACGCCGATAACTTCCGCTACGGCCGGACGACGAACTGGACGCACTGATGTTTGGCGCCGGCGACTCGCGTTCCGCGAGCCGGCCGCCGGCGCGGCTTTGTGGCGGCTTCTGAGCTAATCAGATTTTTGGCGTTTTCGACGTTTGGCGCCGGCGATTCCGTTGCGCGGAGTCGGCTGCCTGGCGCGGCTACGTGGCGGGCGCTCGAACCAATCAACTTTGATGGCGCATGCAACCTGCCTTCGGTGAGCAGGCCGCACGCGCCAACTAAGCTTCTAGCCAAATAGTGCGACGGTTTTCTGCACCGTGATCCAGATTCCCCAGCCGAGCGGGATCAGGACGAGGAGCCAGAACGGCACGGCCTTCGCATCGATGCCGCCCTTGCCGATGCCGAACGAGCCGGAGGCTTTGGCGCCGCCCTTCTCATGCAGTTTGGCGCGTTCTTCGGCGATCTCGGCGTCCGTCATGTTCCATTTCGCATTAACCGGACGCACGAGCAGGTTGGCGATGAAGCCAACGACCAACAGCCCGGCCAGCACGTAGAATATGGGTCCATAGATCTGATCGGCAGGAATGCCCTCAGCTTGCCGGGTGTCGTGCAGGTAGTTGACGATCACGGGACCCACGATGCCGGCTGTCGACCACGCGGTGAGGAGACGGCCGTGTATGGCGCCGACGAACTGAGTGCCGAACATGTCAGCGAGGTAGGCAGGTATCGTCGCAAAGCCGCCGCCGTACATCGACGCAATGATGCAGAAGCAGGCGACGAAGAGCGCCAGCGACTTCCATTCGGCCGCTTGCGTCGCGAGCGCGTAGAGGGCCGCTCCGAGCACGAAGAAGATGAAGTAAGTCTGCTTCCGGCCGAGCGCGTCCGACGAAGAAGCCCACGCAATTCGCCCGAAGATGTTGAAGAGCGAGATGAGGCCGACGAATCCGGCCGCGACGCCCGCAGCTTGAGCTGCGAGAGCGGCGTCCTTTTTGACATCGGCGAATGCAAGTTCGGGGTGACCGATCAAGGCGCCGCCGAAGGTTTCCTGCAACATGGGAGACGCGGCCCCGATGATGCCGATACCGGCCGAAACGTTGAGGCAGAGCACCAGCCACAAAAGCCAGAACTGGGGCGTCTTGTGCGCGTTGGCGAGATGGACCTGGTTTGACGTGATCATTGCGTTCGTCGACGCCGGCGGGGCCCAGCCTTCCGGCTTCCATCCGGCCGGCGGCAGGCGATAGGCAAACGCTCCGATGAGCATGAACACGGCATAGATGGCGGCCATGACGAGGAACGTCTGCCAGACGCCGGGATCGCTTGCCGTCTTGAAGTGGCTCATGAGAAGCGTGGCGAGCGGCGAGCCGATCATTGCGCCGCCGCCGAAGCCCATGATGGCGAGGCCAGTTGCCATGCCGCGACGGTCGGGGAACCATTTGATCAGCGTCGATACCGGCGAGATGTAACCCAGTCCGAGGCCGACGCCGCCGATGACGCCGGCGCCGAGCCACATCAGCCACAGCTGATGCTGGTGGACGCCGAAGGCGGAAATGACGAGACCGCCGCACCAGCAGATTGCCGCGACGACGCCTGCTTTGCGCGGGCCCGCCCGTTCAAGCCACCCGCCCCAGATAGCGGCGGAGACGCCGAGCAGGACGAAGAAGAATGTGAACATCCAGCCGAGATCGAACTGGCTCCAATTGCAGTCGGTGGCGGAGAGGGCTTTGAGCGTGCCTGCCGCCTTCTCGCTGAAGGTGACTGCACCGGCGGAGCATTCCGGGAGAGGTTTGCCGTCGGCGCCGAGGAGCGCTGATTGCAGCGGCTTCCAAAAAACCGAGAAGCCGTAGGCCATGCCGATGCAGAGATGGATGGCCAGAGCCGCTGGCGGGACGAGCCAGCGATTGAAGCCGGCCTTCGCGACGATACGTTCTCGATCAAGCAAACCGGGAGCGGACGCATCCGCCGGGCTCGTTACTGTCATCGTTGTTCCCCCAAAATTATACGGCAGTTCGTCGCTTCTTTTTTTGCCGCCTTTTTTGCATGGGGGGCGCGACACAATCAACACGGGTCGCGTGCTATTGTGCAAGCCGGAGGCTGAATCTTGTCCGTTATGACAGCGTTTTGCCGTGGCCCTGATGGTAGAGGGCGGTCGGTCAAGGTGTGGTCAACATCGTGGCCCTCGTCAAAGGCCGTTGCGGATCAGAAAAAATTCGCTACAAAACCCGGAATTCGCCGCGGCGCGGGTGTAGCTCAATGGTAGAGCAGCAGCCTTCCAAGCTGAATACGTGGGTTCGATTCCCATCACCCGCTCCAACATCGCCAACATTCTTTCACAAATTCAAAGGCGTATGAGAACCTCAGCTGTTTCGCGGGGCGTCGCGCAAGTGACTACCAAGCTCGCGAAACGCAGAGTACAAGACTTTGGGTACGCCTGAGACTTGAGGCGCGGCTTTCAGAGGGTGACATGGCCAAGTGGCGTCGTCGCAGTCAATCCGTCGGTTCGGCCGAGCGGCGTCCCGTTGCTCTCGACGTTTCCCGCTTCATGAAACTCTGCGCAATGCTCGCCTCTCCCAATGAAGGCGAGCGGTCGTCGGCGGCGTTGAAGGCTTCGGAAATGTTGCAGGCTGCCGACCTGACCTGGGAAGACGTCATCAAGGATTCGAAAGCACTCGCAGAGCATTTGACGCTCACAAAGAGCGACAACGAGGAAGCGCGCGCTCACCGGTTCTGGAAGACGAAAGGTTCGCCCGACCACGCACGCGCGCAATCCGACGCCACGTGATCGCGCCGGCTGGCGCCGGCCAGATTTCCTAATTCGTTCGTCGCTGCGACGTCGTGGATTGGGCGCCGCGGTTTTTATCTCTCGACTTCGAATCCGCGGATCGCCCAGGCGGCGGCCAAGCCGAATAGCCAAAGCGCAATCGGCGGGGCGAAGAGCAATATCGGGACTTCGATGAAATCGCCCCTCGTGCTCAGGCTGCCTTGGACGCCTTCGAGTATAAGGTAGATCGTCCATCCCATGATCCAGCCTGCCGAGATCAGCATCCAGACTCGAAACAGGCCGCGTCTCCAGTTGACGGACACGGATTCGGCCTTGAAATCCGACGCGACCCGGCGAGGAATTCCAAAGTTCGGCATACCACCCTCCTGGTTTCGAAAGGACGAGCCAGCGGCTTTGTTCTTTCGAAGCAATCCGGCCCATTCAGGCGCCTGATGTTGTCATCATCTGAGAGAGAACTCGGCCGCCCACGCGAGGCTAGCATGGCGGAGAAAGCGGCGCACGCCCCTTCAGAAGCGAGGAGGTATGTGGCGGCGGGGGGTGCCCATGTCGCCACTCTCGGCCAATCAAGCCGGGCGATCAATTCGTCCGATCAACTCCTGGCCGGACAGCCGAAATAAGACGCGTCAATCGGCGGCCGCTCGGATTTGCCTCGCTCTATGATCGCGGCAAGGTCTTCGACCATCCAGGTGAAAAGCTCGCGTCCCTGTTCGACGTTCGCGAGGCTCGGTTTTCCCGTGACGCCGTTGAGACTCGTTCTGTTCACCGGGTGTGAAAAGACGAGGCCGTCTGTGCGATCTGGATCATCCGAGCTTGCGATCAAATCGGGCCTCGCGATTTCGGGAGCCGCCGCGAGCATGAGCGACGTCTCGGCGGCGTTCGCGTGCCAGTCGTCACCGTCAGCAAAATGCGCGGCGCGCACCCGGTCGCTGATCGTCGCCGTGTTGATGAGCGCGATCATCATATCGTCGTGCTCGGCTCGAAGCATTTCCAGAGCGCATCTGAGCGGCGCGGCGTTCGTCACGTGACTGTTGACGATGAAGAGCCGCAGCACGCCGCTGTGATAGGCCCAGTCGCCGATCTCCTTCACGATATTGATCAGCGTTATCGGCTGAAGGGCGATCGTACCGGGCCAGCGGCGGCTATGACCGATGGAGCAACCGTAGGGCAGAACGGGGAGCATCGGAACGCTCGTCCGCTCTGCAACTTTCTGGCAGAGACGGTCCGCCAAAACGTAGTCCATGCCTGTGCCGAGATGCGGTCCGTGCTGCTCGGTCGCGCCTACGGGTAGAATTGCCGCGTGGCTGGCATTCGCCAAGTCGCCCGGCAATTCGGTCCAGGTTCTTTCCGCCCAATTCATCGGCGCGCCTTCAGTAGAACTTCAGGTAGCGGGCGCGTTCCCAGTCGGAGACGTGATTGAGGTAGCTCAGCCACTCGTCACGCTTGTAGTCGACCCACGTCTTCTTCATCGCGGCGCCGAACACGGCTTCGCTCAATGGATCGGCGTCGAAGGCGGAGACCGCTTCGTCGAGCGTGCGCGGGAGATGATGGATGCCCATCGCTTTGAGTTCGGCTTCGCTCTTGAGATACATGTTTTCGGTGTGCGGATCGCCCGGATCCATTTCGTTCGTGATGCCTTCCAGACCCGCAGCGAGGACGAGCGCGGCACCGAGATAGGGATTGCAGGCGCTGTCTGCGGCCCGCAACTCGACGCGGCCGCCGCCCTGCGGAATGCGCAGCGTGTTGGTGCGGTTGTTGTTGCCGTAGCAGGCCCAAACCGGCGCCCATGTGAAGCCCGACATCGAACCCTTCAAGACGAGGCGCTTGTAGCTGTTCACGGTCGGCGCAACGACGGCGCAGATCGCGGGGAGATGTTTCATGACGCCGGCGAGGAACTGATAGCCGAGCTTGGAAAGGCCGCAGCCGCGCGGATCGGCCGGATCTGCGAACAGGTTCTTGCCCGTCTTCTTATCCGAGAGCGACATGTTGAAATGCGCGCCGCTGCCTGCGCGGTCCGCGTAGGGCTTCGGCATGAAGGTTGCGAAGCCGCCGTGCTTGCGGGCGATCTCGTGGGCCATGAGACGGAAGAACACGAACTTGTCCGCCATCGAGAGCGCATCGAAATAGCGGAAGTCGATTTCGAACTGTCCGATGCCGTCTTCGTGGTCGAAGCTGTAGACGTCCCAGCCGAGGCCGTTCATGGCGTCGACGAGTTCGCCGATCCAATCCATGTTGTCGAGCGTGCGCGTGACGTCGTAGGCGGGCTTTTCGAGATGCTTGCGATCCGATAGCGGCTTGAACCCGAGCGCTGGGTCGTCTTTCAGCACAAAGAATTCGGCTTCCATGCCGAGGTTCATGCCGTATCCCATGGCGTCGGCTTTTGCGAGCGCGCGCTTCAGGATATTGCGGCTGCACGCTTCGAAGGGTTGGCCCCGGCACCAGAGGTCGCTTGCGAACCAGGCAATGTCGTCCTTCCAGGGAAGGACGGTGCACGAGGCGGCGTCGGGGTGGGCTGCCACTTCTTCGTCGCTCACATCCTGCGGGATGCCTTCGAGAGCGGCGCCCGTGCATAGCTCCGATCCGCCGAGCATCCGGTCGAGGTGCGATACCGGCACAGCCTTGCCCTTCGACACGCCATGCATGTCGACGTAGCTGGCGAGCAGATATTTCACGCCTTTCGATACGAGCTGATCTTCAAGCGGCGTGCGCCCTTTGTTGACGACGGCGTCCATTTTCTTATCGTCTCCGATGTTCGTTTTGGCTTTGAGGGGCGTGTCGAGCCGGCGCGGCAAAGCCGATGGCCATACGTAAGTCGCGCCGGTTCGTTCGTTTGATCGTTCGTTATTTCGCGGCGACGAGGGCGCTGACGAATTTCGCGTCGAAGGTGTCCTCGACCTTCGGCGCCGCCTTGATCTGGTTGCGCTTGATGAGCACGTCAGCGATCAACTTGCCCGACGTGAAGAGCGATTTTGCATCGTCGCGCGGAGCGAAGTATCCGGCCATCTCGGCGACCGGAATATTATAAGCGCCCTTCGCCTGTTCCTTCACGTCATCGACCGATGTCGAGAAGTATTTCGCAACGATCGCGTAGGCTTCGTCGGGATGCTCCTTGAGAAACGCCATTCCGTCGATGTAGCCCTTGATCACGGCATCGACGGTCTTCGGATTTTTGTCGATGTAGTCGGCCGAGAAGTAGAGGACGTCGGTGATCAGACCGGGAGCGGACGCCGACGTGTAGAGCGCGTGATAGCCGCCGTTGGCGTCGAGCTTCAAAATTTTGCTGACGTTGGGTTCGTAGGTCGCTCCCGCAACCGCGCCGCCGATCAAGGCCGCGGCAACGCTTTCGGGTGTCGTGTCGAGGCCTTCGACATCGGCTTCGGTCAAGCCCGCCTGCTGCAAGGCATAAGCGACGAGAAGGTTGTCGCACGTTGCAAATGGGTAGGCGACTTTCTTACCCTTGAGGTCGGCCAACGACTTGATCGACTTCTCGGCGAGGATTGCATCGGCGCCGTTGGAATAGTCGATCGGCATCACGACGCGATAGGCGTTGCCGTTGGCGACGAGATTGATCACCTGATCGTAGGTGTACATCGCGCCTTGAATGCCGCCGCTCTGAAGCGCGGCCGGAATGAGTGCGGGGTCGGCGAAGTCCTTGAGAGCGACTTTGATGCCGTATTTCTCGAACATGTTCTTTTCGGCGGCGACGTAGAATGGCGCATAGCCGATCCAAGCGACCGTCGCGAGGTTGACCTCTTCGGCGCGGGCCGAACTCGCGTGCATGGACGCCATTCCGGCCAACGCCAATGCGCTGCCTATTCCAACAGTCCGTAGCCGTGACAAAAGCCTACGCATGGTCTCTGATACTCCTCCGTTAAGGCCGCCGGGCGTCATGCACCGGCTTCCACGCTTCGCGATGCAGACCTGTCGAGCGACAGGCCAACCGTCTCGCGGATCCGGTCCATCACGGTCCGCTTGAGCTTGAGAAACTTGGGGTCGACGCGCATGTCCGCGTCGCGCTTGTCCGGCAGCGGCACGTCATAGATCGTGTCGATCCGGCCGGGATGCGGTGACATGAGCACCACTTGCGTGCCGAGATAGAGAGCTTCCTCGACGTCGTGGGTCACGAACATGATCGTCGTGCCCTCCTGCTCGACGACGTCCAGTACGAGATCCTGCATGACCTCGCGGGTCTGCGCATCGAGCGCACCGAACGGTTCGTCCATCAGTATGATCGACGGCTTCGACATGAGCGCGCGCGCGATCGCGATGCGCTGACGCATGCCGCCCGAAAGTTGCGAGGGATAAAGATCCTGGGATGCGGATAGGCCGACGAGCGAGATGAGCGACGCCGCGCGCTTTTCTTCAGCGTCGCGCTCGAGCGCGAGATTGTCGTATTTATTGGCGCCGAGACGGCGGCTGAAAAGGACATTCTGTTCAACCGTCAGCCACGGGAAGAGGCTGTAGTCCTGAAACACCATGGCGCGATCGACGCCCGGGCCGTCAATCTCTTTGCCGCCGACGAGAACGATGCCGTCATCGGCGGACTCGAGGCCCGCAACGATCCTCAGGAGCGTTGATTTTCCGCAGCCCGACGCGCCGACGATCGTGACGAACGTTCCGGCTGCTATCGACAGGCTCACGTCGTCGAGGACGAGGTTGCGGCCTCGCTTTCCGTCGAAGCTTTTGAAGACGTGCTTGATCTCGATGGCGTTGGTCATTCGCCTATTGCCTCCGCAGGTAAGGGAAGAGAGCGTGGTGGAGGGCGCGGAGAAGCTGATCCTGGATCAGGCCGAGAAAGCCGATGACGATCAGGCCTGCAAAGATCTTGTCCGTTTGCAGAAAGCGTTGGGCCTTGAGCACCGCGTAGCCGAGGCCGGAGTTGGCGGCGACGATTTCGGCGACCACCAGATACGTCCACGCCCATCCAAGGGTGATGCGGCAGGTCGTCAGAAGTGCCGGTGCGGCGGAGGGCAAGATGACCTTGTACAGAATTTCCCGCCGCGTGCCGCCCATCGTCTGGGCCGCCTCTATCTGCTGCATCGGCACTTTGCGAACGTCATCGGCAAACATCAGCACCATTTGGAAGAAGGTGCCGACGAAGATGATTGCGATTTTCGAATTCTCGCCGACGCCGCACCACAGCATCATCAGTGGAACGAATGCGACGGCCGGCATGTACCGGATGAAATCCATGGCCGGTTCGAGGAACGCTTCGGCCGGTTTGAACGTGCCGGCAACGAGCCCGAGCGGAAGCGCGACAAGGAGAGATGCGAGAAAGCCGAGCGAAACGCGTTGGACACTGATCGTGAGATCGCCGGCGAATCCTTCATTCGCGATCCACGACCAGAAGCGCTTGAGAACGTCGAGCGGCCCCGGCATGAACATTTTCGGCACGATGCCGGCTTCGTTGACGAATGCCCATAAAAGGATCGGCGTGGCAACGCCGAGGAAAGCGTAAAGCGCATATTGGCGGCTCGTCAGTGTGCCGCGCAGAGACCACTGACGCTTTGCTCTGGAGCGTTCGCTTGCAACCTTGGTTGCCGGCTGGGCTTCAAGTTTCAGAGGCGAAGCATCCATCCAAATTGTCCGTGTCGTTGAAACGCTCATCAATCGGGGCTCACGGGCAATTGGTTTGTCTGCTGCCAAAGTTGCGCTTGAGCTTCCCTAATTAAACGTGGGATTAATATCCGGGGGCAAGTGTTTGTGCCGTGTAAAGTGCAGCATTTTCGAACAATCTTTGCACCAGCGCGCACATTCTTGAGGCAGGGCTGACACCGGGCGTTTGAGTTTGATAGGAACGTCGGAATAATTGAGATCGAGGGAGACTCGACGTTGAGCACTGAAAGCAGTTCGCCGGCTACCGCGCGGAAACGTCGGAAACCGGCGTCAAAAGCGCCGAGCCAACAGCGCGTTGTTCGCGCAGGACGTCCGAGATTCGATGTTGCTTCACCCGATGCGGAGAAGAAGATCTGCGCGGTTGCGCTCGATCTTTTTGCCGATCGCGGGTTTTCATTGGTCACGACGAAGGACATCGCAGATGCGACCGGCTTCAATCCCGCGCTGATCTATTATTATTTCGGAAGCAAGGAAGAGCTGTTCCGCCGTGCCGTAACTCTTGCCGTGGAAAGGGCGTTCGAGCAGTTTCGCTTGTCGCGGGAAGGCTTGGAGCGTCCTCGCGACATCATCTACGGGTGGCTCGATATTCACGTGAAGGAGTACAGAACGATATCGAATCTCATCAAGATCGCTATCGACTATGCCAAGATATCGAAACGCAACGTGCGAATCGACGAGGCGATAAGGCGGTTCTATCTTGACGAAAGGGATGTGTTGAAGGCGGCGCTTGCCGCGGGCATTGCGCGGGGCGATTTCCGCAATGTCGATGTCGAAGAGACGGCGAGCTTCATCTCGACTTTTCTCGACGGCGTTTGTGCGCGTGCGATGATACTGAAGGATTTCGACCCGATCGTCGCGATTGGAGAGCTCCGGTCGTTCTTGAATACGCATTTGAAGCGGAAAAAGTGAGCGTTCTGCGCATAGGTAACTCGCTGTTGCATGATGGAGAGGGACCGATGGAGACAGTGCCTGAGACGCTGAGGGTACTGCAACTCGGCAAGAATCTGGTTGCCTTCTATGATGGCCGCGTGCCGGGCAGGCGCTACCATTCGTCTGAGCCGAATTGGCTCGATGACGGCGGTTACGCGCTTGGCATTTGCAGCTATGCGGTTGTCGATGGCGCGTCGGCGGTTGTTTACGATACGCATCTTTCTCTCGCGCATGCACGGGCCATCAGGCAGGAGCTCGAAGCTCGCGGTGTTCGCGATATCCGAGTTGTGCTGAGCCATTGGCATCTGGATCACGTCGCGGGCAACGCAGTTTTTGATGACTGTGAAATTATCGCGTGCGAGGAAACCGCGCGTTTGCTGATCGATAAGAAGAAAGCGATCGAGGACGGAACGCTCGATGGGTTGCCGGGAATATCACCGCTCGTTCTGCCGACGACGACGTTCTCCGGCGGATTTGATTTGAGCTGCGGCGATGTCGGAATCGAATTGCGGCCGCTCGATATTCACAGCCGTGACGGCGTCGCGATGTGCTTGCCAGGAGACGGGACATTGCTCGCCGGGGACACGCTCGAAGATACGGTCACGTATGTCGACGAGCCTGACCGTCTGGTGCAGCATCTTGATGGGCTAGCAGAGCTGGCGACTTGGGATTTCTCGCGCATTCTTCCGAACCACGGTGCGCCCGAACGTATTCTTGGGGCGGGCTACGATGCTGGTTTGATCGACGCGACGCGCATTTATGTCGAACGTCTGATCGCGGCCGGGGAGGACGACCATCTCGCGGTGCTGCCTCTCAAAGCTTTTCTCGCCGAGCCATTGGCGGATGGTGCGATCAGCTATTTCGAACCTTATGAGGCTGTTCATCGGACGAACATTGCGAAGGTTCGGGCGTTAACACGGGCAGGCGGCTGACGCCGGAAGCAAGGTCGGCCGTCTACTTATGTTTCGCGCGTGGATGATCGTCGCGTGCGGGGTTGATGTAGAAAAATGCGAGCTTTTGCAGATCTCCGATAATATTGTCATTATAGAGCCGATTGGAGGAATCCTCGAGCTGCTGTTTGCCATGCTTTCGTTGGGGACCGTAAATGGAGACTCGCGCCGATCCCTTCGACCTCGAACGGTTCGTCAATGCTCAAGCGGACAGTTTCGCGCGTGCGGTCAGGGAGCTCGCAGCCGGCAAAAAGCAGTCGCACTGGATGTGGTACGTTTTTCCGCAGCTGCGCGGGCTCGGCTCAAGCGCTATGTCGGAGAAATTCGGCATTGGAAGTTATGAGGAAGCTTTGGCCTACATTGGCCATCCGGTCCTCGGGCCGCGCCTTGCTCAGGTGACGGCCCTCATGCTCGATCACAGAGACAAATCTCTGATCGATATTCTGGGCACGCCCGACAATCTAAAGTTCCATTCGTCGATGACGCTGTTCGCGTCGGTGACGAGTCACGAGAGTATCTACGCGCGTGCGCTCTATACGTTCTGCAACGGGCCCGACCGAAAGACACTCGCGCTTCTGGGTAAAATAAGCAGAGACGCAGGATGATGAGCAGGCTGAGTGGCGCGGCATCGCTCAGACTCTTCCTAGGGATTGGATTGGACCTCGACAAAATCGCCTGCGCTGTCTGCCACGTAGACCTTGAGATCGGGTCGCTCCCTCGCGATGCGAAGAGCGAGAGGCCGCGCCTCGGCCTGATGGGTTCGATGCTGCTCATCCGACCATAGGGATCATTACCGTTCAATGACGAAGTGGAGGCATCCGCCCAGGCGTTGAGGGATGCCGATAGGTCCGGCGAGAGTTCGAGCTGTTCCGGGGAAAATCTCCGTAAAGGTGCTCGTCCATGGTCGACCAACCCCAAGGCTATTTCGGTCAGGCTCGTTGATCCTCACGTTGACACTTGGCGATCCGAGACGGCAGTGGGGCACGCGGAGCGCGCTCCAATGTTTGCATCAATAGAGAAAGCCCGCTTTTAGATTATCTTTATCACCGCGAGTCTTTCTTGTGTGAAGAGCGATCGTGCGAGAACAGTAGCAAACGCCGGAGGCTGCAATGGGCCGGACCCACCAGCCAGGACAGAGCGAATTCAAAGCGACGCTGCCTGAAGATATCGACTGGAAGCCTTTCGCGGCGTTTCCGTTATCGGTCCGGCTTGCTGTCGTCGTTGGGCAGCCTGCGGAGGCAGCGCCGTACGTGATAAGGGTGAAGGTCCCATCCGGCATAAAGCTGATGCCGCATCGGCATCCGGAGGACCGAGTCTACACGGTCATCTCGGGTATTTTTTACATAGGCCTCGGTGACCAATTCGACGACGACAAGTTGCAAGCCTATCCGCCTGGCAGCGTCGTTGTTCTACCCGGTGACACATCTCACTTTCATTGGGCAAAATCCGGTGAATACGTCACTCAGGTAACGGCCGTCGGTCCGCTGGGTCTGGAATATTTGGATCCCAACGACGATCCACGTAACAGAAGCGATCGTCGAGACGATCGTGATTGATCAACTGCACGGTTGAATTCTGTCTGAAGACAGCGGGTTGGGCCTGCACTCCGGCCTCGCTCGCAGGCGGCTGTTGGTTCCGTTTGCGGCGGAATTTGTGTTTGCCGTGTCACAAGTGCGATCAATCCGTGAGGTGGCGGATCATCCGGAGGCGGCGTCAATTCCGGCCGCCTTATCCTCGTGCTAATTCTTTCCCGGAGAATTTGGGGGGGGAATGATGCGACGCACGTTGGCTGCTGGTTTAGCCGCGACTGGACTGGTTGTTTTTCTTTCCGCGGGATGCGCCGGTCTGGCTTCGATCGGTCAAACCGCGGCTGATAAAATTCAGATTGTCGAGGGCAGCCCATCGCGGAAATACAAGGTCATCAAAGCGCTCGCCGTTTCGATCAAGAAGGGCCATCCACAATACGCCTACGCAGACTCAAACAATGTTCGCTGGGAAATGCAAAAACAGGCGTTGGCCTTGGGCGCCGATGCCGTAATCAACGTCAAGTACGATGACGCACCAATGGGGCTGTGGGACTGGGGCAGCGTGAGTGGGACGGGCTTGGCCGTGAAGTATCTAGAATAGGAAACCTACCAGCGGGGCGGTTGGTTTGTCTGGAGCTTTCAGATCAGCCAAAAGGGGATATCTAAAAAGATACCCCCTGTCTGCAATATAGACACGTGCCGAAATATTAATACAGTATGCTGATTGCTGTAATGCCTCGTGCTGTCACGTTCAACTGACAAACTGTCAACTTCTGTGGATAACTTTGCCGGGTTCGATCCTTCTGCTGTTAAAGTGGACCAACGGCTTCTCAATTGAGAAACATACACGAAGCAGCGAGGTTGCTCGATAGCGCGGAGCTCGCCGAGTAACCGGCGTCTTTGCTCCGGTTATCATCCGAGGCTCCGAGATTTAAGCCGGCCACTATCGGGTGGCCGACCTTGATGTCTCAGTTCGCGGGCGGCGAAGCGTAGACCAACGGTACATTTAGAGACCGTACGGCTTCGCAGAAATCGACGGTGGCTGTGTCGCGAGCGAACTCAATCACAACGGTATCAATTTTCTTCCGTCGCAGCAGCGTCAATGCAGCGGCATAGGTGTTGAAGACGTGGGCTGTGGCTCCGTTATCGAGAAGCGCGTTTCTGATGTGGGGAACGCAGCCAGGCGTAGACACGATAATTACGGAGGTGGTTGGGAGAGACATTGAATGGGCTACCTTTAAATCAATTAAACACTAAATATTCTCGCGCCGAACCATCCCCCCTCACGCCACATCAAACGACATTTTCGTGTAGCATTTGCGACAAGCGAGGTTGTGGTGATGATGCGTCGCACGCTGATTAACTCCTGCGTTGGCCACGCATCACCTTCATCGGAATTCTGGACGCGACCCTAAAACTTGAGCTTCATGCCGCCGTAAGCCGCGAATGGCATTGCGGGGACGATGGTTCGTGCGTCGGTGAAATCGATCGTGCCGAGAGAGGCTTCGGAGCCTTCCTCCGTGTCGAAATAGTTTCCGAAAGTTCCGTAGTGGTGGTCGAAGAGATTGTTGATCAACCCATAAATCTGGATGTGATTGGTGATGTCATATGACGTGTGAAGGTTGACCTGCGCATATCCTGCCAGTGGTTTGTTCAGGTTCGACTCGTCACCGAAGAAGACCTGATCGCTTGCCGCGACGAGGTCCGAACCGAATTTCCATTTCGGCGTCAGCCAATAATCAAACCCCGCTTTGAAGCGGTGGCGAGGTACGCCAGGGAGCCTGTCGCCCGGACGCACATTGATGCAGTTCTCGGTCGCATCGCCGGAGCAGGGCACAACGTCGGGTGATGGGTTGTTCGGCGACGCGAGTTCCAGCGACGACTGAAATGTCGGATCGATGAACGCATAGTTTGCATAGAGGAACAGTCGCTGCGTCTGGTAGCTGATCGAAGCTTCAATGCCTTGACGCAGCGTGTCGCCGGCATTTTGGAAGAAGCCACGTCCGGACGTCGGGGAGGCAACGCTAATGATATCGTCTTGATTGAGCGTTCTGAAGAGTCCGAAGCTCCAGTCGATCTTGTCGGTCCTCAGCGCGTTTGACGTTTCGCCGCGGAATCCGACTTCGCCCGTACGCGACACCACCTGTTTCAGCGGAGGATCGCCGGTAAGGAAGCTCTCGATGAGGCATGGATTGTCAGGGTCGGCGCAAGCAAGTTCTGCCGGCGTCGGTGCGCGGTTAGCCTCGGCGTAGCTCGTGTAAAAGGTCAGCCCTTTTGACAGCTGGTAGGTTAGGCCGCCCATTGGGTTGAAGCGCTGATACGTATGCGACCCGTTCAAGAACGGATCGTCGCCGGTTTTGTCTTCCAAAGTCACTCTTGCGAAATTATAGCGTCCGCCGACAGTCAGGCTGAGCCGATCAGTGACGTCAAAGGTATCGGTGAAATAGACGCCGTAATAATCGTTGGTCGTCGTCAGACTGCGTGGCGAGATATCATCCGGCCCCGTCAAGTCGATGCCAAGAGGCGAGATGGTGAAGTCCGGTCCGAATGCGCCAAGGCTACTCCTTGCCCCGTAAGCGACATGACCGTGATCGATGCTGCCGCCGATCAGGAACTGGTTGTTGTGGTCGAAAAGCTTTGCTTTTTCGACAGCCTGCAGCGACCCGCCGAAACTGTCGGCATTTTGAGATGTCCGATCCAGCGATCCCAACGGAGCGCCGCCGCCGACGGACGAAGGCACCGGACCGCTTGTGGAGGTCAACGGTTCGCCATCAAGACAAAGAACGTTGCCGCACGCCTCCAACTCCAAAATATTGCCGTCGGTATGGGCCTGCTGGAAATGGCGGTAATACGGCGACGCCGGAGAACGTGAGCGTATTCGTTGCCTTCACGGACCCATTGATCGAGACCATCTCCATGTCGTTCTGGGTGGTCTGCGGATTGGTATAGACGCGATTCCAGCCCTCATCGAGCAATTCAACGGGCGCAGCTGTTACAGCGCCAACGAAGTTATCGGCGCCAGTGAAATTGACATGGAACTCGGCCTCACGATTCTTGAATCCGAGGTCGGCGTACATGCGGTGAACTTCGGCGGGTGAAAATTGGCGCCAGCCGTTGTCATTGATGTCCTCGGCCGCAATGAACATGGCCCAGTTGCCGCTTTGCGCGCCGGCCGCTCCCGAGCCTTGGATGCGCCCGAACGAACCGCCGCGAACGTCGAATTCCGCGCCCTGGAAATTGAAGCCGTCTCGCATGTCGACGCTGATCGCACCGCCGATGGCGTTCAATCCGAACACCGGGTTGCTGCCCATCACCGTCATGCTGGAAACGGCGTTCGATGGCAGGAAATCCCAATTGACGATGTCGCCGAACGCCTCGTTGATGCGGACGCCGTTTTGATAGACGGCTAAGCCTTGCGGCACACCGTTGACAGGCGAGGATGAAAATCCACGATATTGCACATCGGTTTGAAACTCATTGCCCTGCAGGTCGCTGACGATCACGCCAGGCACGCGTGCTTGCAAAACGTCCTGAGCGGTCACCGCGCCAGTGCGTTGAATATCCGCTGCCGTCGTGCTGGCGACGCCGTTCGGAACTTTTTCGAGAGGAATTTCGCTTCCCACGACAGGGGACATCTTTATCTGAGATGGCTCAGCCGCTTCGATCGCGGCTGGGCTTGGCGGAGGCAGTGGCGTGGTCGGCTCGCTCTTTGGTTTGGCGGCCTGCTTGACGGGCTTGGGTTGGGCTTTGGGTTGTTGCTGAATCACTTCCACATCCGGCAACGTCGTGCCCGGAGCGGCGGCTTGTCCTGGCGTTGTCGATTGCGAAGCCGGTGATCCGGCCGATGGCGCTTGTGCGGGGGGCGTCTGGCTGCTCGGAGGATTGGCGGTCGTCGTTGCCCCGCCAGTGTCTTGAGCCAGAACGGCGGATGATCCGAACATCACGCATGCGAGCGCCACTGCTGGCGCCATGGTGACCATGCGCGTTGACATCAACGACCCCCTGCTCCAGGAGCCGTATCACTGGACCATTGCCTCGGCAGTGACCCGGCAATCGCGACTCTTGTTCCCAGTATCAGGAAAAGTTCTTGAGCATATTAGGTCAATCTTCCCGGCACCCTGCAGAACTTGTTCCGATTGAAGGTGTTGCGGAATTGCTACTTTCGAGCCGATGCAGGAAAACGGCTGATGTTAATCGGGAAAAAATCCCGACAGAACGAACGTCAGCCGTTCAGCGTACGACGACGCAAATCGCACTCGTCGGTTCAAAGCCATTTTCGGCAATTTCGGAGAGCAGCCTGAATTATTGAAATCACTGGTGCCGGCTGTAGGATTTGAACCTACGACCCCCTGATTACAAATCAGGTGCACTACCACTGTGCTAAGCCGGCTTGCCAACGTTACGGCGTCGCCCGGGCGGGCGCGTCATTTTGGCTGCGTCGTGTCAGGAGATGTCTGACGTCGCGCAGGCGCTTGATACTCGACGGGGAGGGTGGTGTGCAAGCGCCCTGCCGCATCTCCGGTGACGCGGGCCGATCGGACAAAAAAAGAAGCAGAGATCGCTCTCTGCTTCCTCTGCTTACCGTTGGAAGCGAGCCCTCACGGGCACCACCAGACCGGTCCGATCGCCATGCAACCACGACGGCTCCAGTCGCCAGGGCGCTTGTTATAGCGATGCCACCCATGGGGAGGACCCTTGCGGTGCCGCTTATGATAGTAGGGCTTTTTCCCGTAATTTTTGCCGTGAACGTTTCCGTGATCGTTCCGGTAGTCGACGTGCTGGATCGCAGTTGAAGCTGCGACATGTGCAGGTGCACCTACTGTGATTGCCGATGCAGATGTCGCCGAAATTATCGACGCAGCCACCGCCGACAGCGCGATGCTTTTGATACCCAAGGTTGTTCTCCCGATTTCCACATAACGAACCTGCCTCAACGCGCTAGGTTCTCTTTGGTTCCGTTATGAACCTGACTGACGCCATACGGGATACGTGCGCGGAATATCAACTCATTCCGAATTGGACACTGACGCAGAGCATCATTCTTGGCGTCGACTATGAGCACATCGATTTCAACAGCATCGAATCGAACCCATCGCTGTCGGCAATCGCCCCATTCGACCGAAGAAGAATTTTGCCGCGAACCAGATCGATCAGTTCGGCGAAATCGGCACAGCCGCGCTTTTAGAGCGGCAAAGCAGGCGGATTGCAATTGCGGAGGGGCCGCTTGCCGAAGAAAATCAAGCGGTTGTGCGATGCTTTGCTTCCTGTTCAGACCGGCAGTGCGAAGCTAGTTCGGAACGTGGTACAATCAAGCTGACGAGAGGAGGTAAGGGCATGCAGTTCACCGTGGGTTTCAAGTCGGAAGGAAAGCTCGGGCATGTCCTCATCGACGGTGACGATGCCCTCGTGGCCGCGCTCAAACTGAAGGCCAAGTGTCCAGCGGCGACCATCATGTATGTACGGCCGCGAAACCGGCGCGGGGACAATCGTCATCCGCCGTTGCCAGCTCTTTCGCCGAACTGATTTAGATCAGATCACGCTCCGGATCTCTGCCGCGGAAGGCGCCGTCCGGCGATGACGAGGCCCGCGAGCACGATTGCGCATTCGATGTATCGCTTCGCAAGGCGGCGCGGGTTCGTCGCTAGCCTCCAGATCCATTCGAAGCCGAGTTTGCGGAACAGTTTTGGCGCCCGTACTTGCGCGCCAGCAAGGAAGTCGAGGGACGCTCCTGCGCAGACCATGCCGCACGCCAATCCTTTGGCGCGGGCGCGTGCGGAAAAGATTTCCTGCTTCGGCGCGCCGAGGGCGACAATGCAGATGCGGGCTCCCGACCTTCTAATGGCTTCGATAGCGCGGTCAGCCTCCGCGCCCTCCGGATCGAATGCGCGAGAGGGAGATAGCATGCCTGCGATTTTCAGAAGTCCGTCGGTATGGTCGGCGATTTCGTGCGCGGCCTTCGCCAGGACATCTTCCGTCGAACCAAAAAGAAATACGGGCAGATGTGTGTCTGCGGCCGCATCGAGCAACGGCAAGAGCATGTCGGAGCCGGTGGCGCGAACGATGCTGCGGTCTTGCATGCGCGCGAGCCAAGCGACCGGCGCTCCGTCGGCCGTGACGATGTCCGCCTCGCGATAAGCCAGGCGAAATCGTTCGTTGCTGCGAAGTTTCACGAGATGATCGAGATTCAAAGTGAAGACGGTGAAGGCTTCTCTCGCTTTCGCTCGCTTGATGACCGCGGCAATCGCCGTATCCATGTCGGGCGTGTTGATCGGCCAGCCGCCAACGTGTGCGAGGGGCGGGCTCGGCGGTTCTGCGATGCGCTCGGATTGCAGATCCACCAATGCGCGGGCGGCGGTATTCTTCTGTTGCACTTCGTATCTCTGATCCGGCTGTCATGTCCCTGAGGGCAGTGCCGGAGCAATTCCCGTGCCTCGCGAAAACCGGGCGCGGTCGGCGGGGATCGCGGAGCCGATCTGTTCCATTTTGTTGCCGGTCGTCCCGATATTGCACGGCATGCGCGCCGCGCTTCCAAACGCTCCGTCCGAGGAGCGCTCGTTGAAAGAGCCGAGTGCCGTGATGTTTTCCGGGACGCCCGCGCAATCCGGTTAAGAGCCGCATAAACCTCTCGCAATAGACGGATTTCACGAGGTTTTTTGGCACTTTGATGTTTCTGCAACCATTGAGCTGCTGCGGACTTCATCGGGCATTGCTCGAAGGGAAACCGCATGCCGCGCCGCAACGGCCCGGCAAATGCATTGTTGTCATGCGGCGGGACGTTTGGCTTTGCCTGCCGGTGTGACAGGACGCTTCTCAGTGCTTGGAACTGTTCGACAACTTGCTTCGCCGAACCTCATGAGGTTCTCGCGATTTGCTCTGACGCAATCGGGTTTCCGTGCGGCAGCTTTTTTAACCGAGCTTGCCGGCATCGTGCTGATCGCGATCGCGACCGGGATGTCCTACGACTGGGTGGTCAATGGCGAGGCCGGCTTCGGCCAAACTTACGCGGCGGCCGGGATCCTCGCGGGGCTCGGCTACAGTCTGGCGTTTCTCATTCGCGACGAATACGCCATCGAGGTGCTGCTGGAGGGACGACGTAGCCCTGGGCGCGTTTTTCTGACGTGGAGCCTCGTGTTCATTGGTCTCGCGGTCATCGGTTTTCTGACGAACAGCACGAAAGAGTTTTCGCACGGGTGGCTGGCTGTCTTTTTCGTATCGGGGCTTGCCAGTGTGCTGTTGTTCAATTCGGCGCTCAGCCGCGCCGCGGTTCACATCATGTCGCGCGGCTGGATTCGCTGGCGGAAGGTGATGATCGTGGCGACGGACAGCGACGTCTCCGCGCTCGAAAGAGAGATCAACGGCGCTGCGGCGGGGTTCTGGGTCATCGCGCGGACGACTGTTCCCAATCTTGCGCAAGAGCCCAATGAGATCGACGCCGTTCTGGATGCGGCCATCGCAAAGGCGCGAATGCTCGGCGTCGAAGACGTCATCATTTCGCACGAGCTCGTGCGCAGCCAGTTCCTGGAGCGGGCCGTCAATGCTTTCAGTGTTCTGCCCGTCGCTCTCCACTTGAGCACGAGCGGCTTCGTGCGCGGGTTCAAGGACGCACGCATCGAGCGTTTCGGCGAAACCACGACCATCTCTTTGACAAGGCCACCCCTCGGACCGCTGGAAGCTGCCACGAAGCGCTGGTTCGATATGGTGGCTGCGGGTGTCGCGCTCACTCTTCTCAGCCCGCTGTTCGCGGTGATCGCGGTCCTGATCAAGTTGGATAGCCGTGGACCGGTGTTCTTCAAACAGCGGCGGCGCGGATACAACACCGCGGAATTCCAGATCTGGAAGTTTCGTACGATGACGTCTCTCGACGACGGCGACGTGATCGTTCAGGCGACGGAAAACGATGGTCGCGTGACGGCTCTCGGGAATATCCTGAGGCGGACGTCTCTCGACGAGCTTCCCCAGCTCATCAATGTTCTCAAGGGCGAAATGTCGCTCGTCGGTCCGCGGCCGCATGCCGTCGCGCACGACCGCTATTTCGAGAGACATATCGAACGCTACCCCAGGCGGCTGAACGTGAAGCCCGGCATCACGGGATGGGCGCAGGTCAATGGCTTCCGCGGCGAGACCCGCACGGAGGAGGCGATGCGGCAGCGCGTCGATCACGATCTCTATTACATCGACAATTGTTCGGTTGGTTTCGACCTCTACATTCTCTTGCTCACGTTGATCTCGCCGAAGGCCAAGCGCAACGCGCGGTAGTTTCGGGGGTCTTGCAGAGATGTAACGGGGGCGGCGGATTCCGCACTGCGGAGACTTCGGCGGATGGTCTTCAACCGATCTTAAGATACTCTGGGCAACGATTCTCGGACCTTTTGCGTAGTGTTCCGCGAAGGCAGCTGGAACCCACAGGGGGAGGTCACCCAATGCGCTTTAAATCCTTGATGGCGCTCGCCGCGCTTGTTGCGGCTACTGCAGTGCCGACTGGCGAGGTGGCGGCGTGGGGTTTGGACAGCCCCGATCTTCGGCCGCACGTCTACCGTCCCAATCCGGCGCTTGAGAACTATTACTCGTATTATTACGATCCGCGCGGCTACTATCCCTATTACAACTCCGGCGAGTGGGGTCCCCCCATCATCAAGCGCTTCAAGGGGCCGTTGCCGCCCTATTACGCCTCCTGGGGCGCGCCGAACCGGCGGTATCATCACGTCGAATGGCATCGCTTGCACTACCGTGGCCATCGTCGCGGCGACTGGTAATCTCGCTCGGTTGGCGCCCGCTAATCCGCTGCGCGGACCCAGCCGCCGGCTTGGCCTTGGGTCGACATCGTCAGATCCCATGAGCATTTGAAGCGCCCGGTCCGAGTTCGAACTGGGCGTTTTCGTCTGTGTCTGTTGGGTTCTTATTTTGTGACGTTCCGGCCCCATTGATTTACCGCGAAAGCATGCGTGGGTGCTCGTGCGGAGTATTCGCAGTGCTCGTTCAGAACATGTTCATTGGTATTTTGAGAATATCCCCCTGCTAGCGGGACATGCAGGCGTTCGAGTAATTTGGTGAGGGGATACAACCCATGATGAAAAGAATTGGTAACGCGATGATGGCGCTTGCCGTCGCGACTTCAATGATGCTTGCCGTCGCTCCAGAGGCGCAGGCTCGCCGGGGCTCAGGCGTTGGCGTTGGTGTCGCTGCCGGCATCATTGGCCTTGGCATTCTGGGCGCCGCTGCGGCTTCCCGTGATTATGACCGCCGCTATTATTCGCGCTATGACGAGGGCCGTTGCTACCGTGGCCGCGAAGAGTGCCGCTGGTCCGGGCGCCGGTGCTTTGAAAACGACTTCGGCGATACGGTCTGCCGCGGCGGACGATATCTCTGCGAACGGCCGCTGATCTGCGATTAGGCCGGATCAGTTCGGTTGAGAATTAGCGGCTGGCGCGGGAACGCGCCGGCCGTTTTCATTTTTGAGCTTTCATTTTCGGCTTTTATTTCTTCCGGGCGAGCAGCGCCGTGTGAAGTGCTATCGCGGCCGCGTTCGAGACGTTGAGGCTGGCGAGCGTATCGTCGGTCGTGATGTGGGCGAGGCTGTCGCAGGTCTTGCGGGTCAGCTCGCGTAGCCCTTTGCCTTCAGAGCCCATCACCAGCGCCGTCGGCTGTGACCAGTCGAGGGTCTCGATGCGTTGCTCGCCGCCGCTGTCGAGGCCGATGACGGCGAAGCCCGCCTCCTTCAGCTCAGCGAGAGCCTGCGAGAGATTGGCGACGAGGGCGACGGGAACGAGTTCGAGCGCGCCGGACGCGGACTTGGCGAGTACCCCGTTGAGGGGAGGGCTATGCCGGCGCGTCATGACCAGGCCACTGGCACCGAAGACGGCCGACGACCTCAAGATTGCGCCGACGTTGTGCGGGTCCGTCACCTGATCGAGAACGATGAGGGGGCGTCCGCCTGCGGCTTCGGCGAGATCGTGCCAGTCGGGCTCGGGCAGCGGGTCGACGTCGATGGCGGCCCCCTGGTGGACGGTATCGGCGCCCAGGAGCTTATCGAGGTCACGCGGTGACACACGCTCGATCGGCAGTTCGATCTTGCCGACGGCCTCCAGGAGGCGGCGCTCGGCGTTTTCGGTCAAAAGCGCGCGCAGGACCTTGCGCGCTGGGTTCTTCAGCGCCGCTTCGACCGCATGGAGCCCGAACAGCCGAATCGGGCCGTCCTCGTTCTCAGTGTGGCCGCGGGCGTACCCTCGATCGTTTCCTCGGCTATTTTCTGGCCGTCCGCCGGGGCGAGATGAAAAGTCGCTCGAGCGCTTCTTATCGCGCCACGGCTTGTTGAATCGTGGTTTCTGCAGGGCTTGCCTCGAAAAATTAATCGCTATCGGCCCGCTCGGGATACCCAGTTCGGCAACGGGATGGGGGCCGAAGCGCACATTGCCGCTTTTCCGATTGACATGAAAGGCCCCCATGAAGATAACGCGGAGCGAAGGCCCTGCCCGGTTGGCAGGGCGCTTTCATTTCTACGGCCGCGAAATACCGGCCTGGGGAGAGGTGCCCGAGTGGCTAAAGGGGACGGACTGTAAATCCGTTGGCTTCGCCTACGCTGGTTCGAATCCAGCCCTCTCCACCAACCTCCCATCTGCCCGTATCCGCAGGCGTCCAAAAGATTACTGAAAATCTGCAGCTTGTCTGGTTCATTTGAGTTTTCGCTTTACGGTCAATGGGGCCTGAGCGGCGATCACGAATAGGAACGAGAATAGGAACGTCGGGATACGGATTGCTTTTAGTGAGGTTTTTTGCGGTTATGTGAAGCCGCACTCGTAAGGCGTTCCCAATGCTTGAGCTTTTCGCCCTGTCGGCTCCGACTGTGGAACGGCGCGGGGTGAGCCGCTCGAATCGGAATTCTGCCCATCCTCGTGCGCGTCTGTAGGAAATCTACGGGTGCTGGCGTCCCTATCAAATGGTGCGGAATGATTTGGCTCACCAAGACGTTTCCATTTGGCGCGCACTGGTCGGCTGATGAGGATCGTTTCGTAGCGATGATGATGTCTCTCGCTTCGAATGGGACTGACGACTACCGGAAGGTTTTGATGGTCACTCTGGATGGTGAGCCCTTCAAGACCGAGCACGTCTATCTTCTTCTGCCGGAAGCCTGCAAACACCTCTTCCCCGGCTACGAGAAAGCGACCGTCCCGGCAGCAGTGACAAGTTTACTGGTGGGTGACCAGATAGAATTCGAACGACTGTTTGCCCCAGCGGCGGCTCTTGATTGAGGCGCCACATGACGCCCACCGATATCATCGCGACATACGCCGCTGTCGTGGCGACGGGCGTACTGCTTTGGGATGTCTACAAGTGGAGCAGGCGTTCTGCTGTCTGGTCGTGTCATGACCGACGCCTTACTTGTCGGTCCCGGCTTCTCGGGTGGTGGCTAGCGTTGGATTTCTCTCAACGTCGACAATCGTGGTCATCTCACCTGCACCGTCACGCACTCATTCGTCGACGGCTACGCAAATTGGTTTCAGAGAATTCGCGGCCGTTCTGTCTTCCAAGGCATAATCAACACCAATGGCACGCAGGGAAACATCGTGCCCCATGTTCTGGAACCCGGCACATCGTTTGTCGGCCTAGCTTTGCAAACTTCAGAGATCGAAGAACATTCACGCGCTGAATTCCTTTAAATTGGCATTCACCACTCCGGCTCTGAAAAGCCACTTCGCGTTCGAGTGAAACCGATCAAGCATCGCGAGAACAAATCCTAGAAAAGACTTACCTGAAATTCGTCGCGCATGGGCTTCGCTCTGTCGCCGCGCGCTGCCGTCGTCATGGCGGTGATCATGAACATGGCCGGTGCAATGTCTGGCACGGCAGTGGCAGCAACGGTTGGCGTCGGCATTGTCGACCCGAGCGCCATCACACTTCACGCCATCACGGCAGCGATGCCTAGTATCATTGCCTCTGGTGCTTTCGCGGCTTGGGCTGGATTGCCGATCGGCAAGTCACACGCTCTTCTCGCAGGCTTGGCGGGGGCAGCATTTGCCGGAGGTGGGTGGGAAGCGCTTGAATGCCAATGCTGGTCGAAGGTGATTTTGGGCCTACGACTTTCTCTTTTGCTGGGTGGTCTGGTTTCCTTCTTGATCGGTGTGATGATCATTCGCTTCACCCGGAACGACCCTGCGCTGACCACGCGACACGCGCCGCCTAAACGCGCGACGGGTTGTCGGCTCTCGACCTCTTCCCCCTCCCAAGGGAGTGCACTTTTGGCGGCATAGACAGCGTCCTCGTCAGCGGGGAACGACACACCTGCTTTAGAAAGATGTTTGGCTTATTTTCAATTTTACGTTCCCTGCGAGTAATTAAATTTGCGTGCCGCGTGAACGCGCGCAAAGCCTGTTCGTTGACCTGCTGAAGCAACACGCCTAGCGTCGTGGTAGGGTGTTGATCGTTGATGAGGTTGTCATGACCATCACGTATCGAACTGCCCGGCTCACAGCTGCATTTTTCGGATTGATAACGTTTTTCGCTTCGGCTGTTATTGGATTTTCGACGAACGCGCGATCAGCCGATGATGGTCAATGGACACTGCCGGGTAAAAATTATGCTTCAACTCGCTACAGCGAGCTGACGGACATAACCTCCGACAATGCCAAGGGTCTGCATCCGGTGTGGACATTTTCTACTGGCGTTCTCGGCGGCCACCAAGGGCAGCCCCTTGTCGTCAACAACACGATGTACGTCGTGACCCCCTATCCCAACGTTCTCTACGCTTTCGATTTGACGAAAGACGGCTACCCGCTGAAGTGGAAATACCGTCCGGCAATCAGCTCAAATGCGCTTGGCGTTGCGTGCTGCGATTCCATCAATCGTGGAGCGTCGTTTGTGGACGGACGGATTATTTACAATTTGCTTGATGGACACACGGTCTGCATCGACGCGGAAACCGGCAAAGAGATTTGGAAGACGAAGATCGCCGATATGGGGCAAGGCGAAACAACGCCGATGGCTCCTCTTGTGATCAAAGATCGTGTCATCGTCGGTGCTTCGGGCGGGGAGTTCGGGATTTACGGGTGGCTCAAAGGACTAGACACAAAAACGGGAGAAATCGTCTGGACCGGGCACAACATGGGACCGGATTCCGACATGTTGGCGAAGCCGGGAACATTCAAGCCGCACTACGTCAAGGACGCAGAAAATATCGGCACCAAGAGCTGGGATGGTGACACTTGGCAAACGGGCGGTGGGCCCGTCTGGGGCTGGATTTCGTACGACCCCGAACTCGACCTGCTCTATTACGGGTCTGGCAATCCTTCCCCCTATAACGCCGAACAGCGATTGGGAGACAATAATTGGACCGCCAGCATAATCGCGCGCCGACCGTCCGACGGATCGCTGATCTGGGCCTATCAAGTCACACCACACGACGGCTGGGACTATGACGCAACTTCGGCGGTGGTTCTCGCCGACTTGGCTATTGAAGGTCAGCAGAGAAAGGTATTGGTCCAATTCAACAAGAACGGTTTTCAATATACGCTCGACCGTGCAACGGGAGAATTGCTGTCGGCAAAGCCGTACGTCGATGTGAATTGGGCGACAAGTGTCGACCTAGCGACAGGGCGTCCCGCGTTCGTTGCGGATAAGCAGACGGGGGCCTCGAAGGGCCTCGTTAAAAACGTGTGTCCGAGCCTTGAAGGCGGGGTCAGCCCTGCAGCTCCGCCTGCCTATTCGCCGAAGCTCGGGTTGTTCTTCACGTCGGTCAATAATCTCTGCATGGATTATGCAGCGACGCCGGCGGCGCGCTTCGCCGGCACGCCATTCATCGGCGGAAACACGCCCTACCATGTCGGGCCCGCAGGTAAGAACCTCGGCGGGTTCATTGCTTGGGATGCGGGGAGCGGCAAGCGGGTTTGGGAAACGAAAGAAGAGTTTCTTTCATGGAGCGGCGCGCTCGTGACAGCCGGTGACGTCGCTTTTTACGGGACGCTCGACGGTTGGTTCAAATCCGTAAACGCCAAGACGGGTGAAGTGCTGTCGAGGTTTAAAATCGGCTCGGGCATTGTCGGCAACCCGATCACTTATCGCGGCCCTGACGGTAAGCAATACGTCGCGGTTTATGCCGGTATCGGCGGAGACTTGGCTTTATTTGCCAATGATACCTCAGCTGATGCTACCGACGTGCGCCCGCCCGCCGACTTCATGCCGGACCTCGCACGCCATACGAGTCACGGCGGAATCGTTTGGATATTCGGTCTTTGACGCGGTGGTCGCGCGATGCGATTGAACCGGGAGAAAGCTATGAATAAGACAATCGCACCGGTCGTCGCTGCGGGGGCGATGGCTTTGTTCGCAATACAGATTGGTTTAGCGACGGCCGCTGACGAAAAAGCGCCCAAGGCTCAATCCGGCACGTCGGAAAACATCCCGCCGGCAATCCGATACGAATCTCATATTGCAGCCGGCGGGGCGCCGCCCGTGGGAGGAAAGCTCGTCAATCCTTTTTCCGGCAACAGTAAGGTTGCGGCGGCTGGCGAGCAGATGTTTTCGGCCATGAACTGTGACGGATGTCACGGTGGAGGAGCGACTGGTTTCGCCGCTCCTAGTCTCGCTGACGGGCGCTGGCGTTATGGCGGCGAAGAGGATGAACTTTTTCAGACGATCTATTTCGGCAGACCGAAAGGTATGCCTGCGTTTGGCGGACTGATGTCCGCTGACGACGTATGGACAGTCGTGACTTATCTCAAATCCCTTCCCGTTCCCGACGACGAGCCAACGGAATCCTGGGTTGGGAAATAATGCGAGAAATGATGCTTTGAAAGGCTGCTGCTCTAGAGCTACGACCTCAAAGCCGTGCGTTTAGCCACGACGCGCACGCTTCTTTGCTCGCAATTTCATCGGCTCCGCGTTCAGTTTTTCGTCTTCCAGCCTCGAGACCAAGACGCAACGGTTGCGCGGCGGCTTTGATGTTGTTACAAAAGTGAGGCGCTAGACGGCTAGCGTCACTCCCATACAATTCCCGGGGACGACCCCATCTCAACTTGGAGATGGCGGTGTTGCGCGTTTATGCATTGGCCGATTGGCTAGCCTCCTGCTTATCGCGGGAGCGAACGATGCCGGCTAGTTTGCGACGCTACGGCGTGGCCGATTTAAAATTCCGCATCCTTCGGGGGACCGAGCTGAACCGTCCCGTCATCGGACATTTTGTCGACGCGCCTTACGGATCCCTCTTGCACGAACGGGGACGGTGGTATCGCAGGAGGCCGGCATGACATTGCGTCAAAACTTTTGTCTAGATCTGGATTGGAATCTCCTCAAAATATTCTACGGCATCGTGGAAGCGAATGGCGTGTCATCCGCTGCAAACGTCTTATGGAGAAAGCAGTCCACGCTTAGCCTCGCCCTCCAAAGGCTTGAAAAGCAACTCGGCAAAACCCTGTGCCATCGCGGGCCTGCCGGTTTCGAGCTGACTGATGAGGGACGGATTCTGTACGACTGCGTGAGCGAAGTTTATGCGAAGTTTGACCGCATTCCGGACA
Organism: Hyphomicrobium sp. ghe19; assembly: GCF_902712875.1. Taxonomy (NCBI): domain Bacteria; kingdom Pseudomonadati; phylum Pseudomonadota; class Alphaproteobacteria; order Hyphomicrobiales; family Hyphomicrobiaceae; genus Hyphomicrobium; species Hyphomicrobium sp. ghe19. The sequence continues at coordinate 1,623,696 of NZ_LR743509.1, forward strand.
GCTTCGATAATGCATCGAGCGACCTTCGGGGTCGACTTCGACTCTCTACCATTAGCAACTTCATCGACGCGAAATTTGATAAGCTTCTGGTCGCATACAGCACGTTATGTCCACTTGTTGAACTCCAGATCAAAGTGGCTCCATGGGAAACGGTGTCTTTGGCAGTGCTTCGAAACGAGGTTGATGTAGGTATCACTGCGGTTCATACGAAACACACAGAGCTGCGATACGAGTTTCTGACGCGTGAAGTGCATTTAGTGTATTGCGGGAAGCGCCATCACCTTTTCGGGACTTCGGTTGATTCCGTCGAGTCTTTGTCAGACGAGCCGTTGATTTTAACGGGGGCCGATGAGCCGGACGCTCTGGCCAATTATAGGTTGCGCCACGGGCTTGGGAAACGCATTGCAGCGTCAACGCCCAATCTGGAAGAGGCAAAGCGGCTCGCCGTTCTCGGATTGGGAGTTTGTCTGCTCCCTGAACGTATGGCTGCAGGAGACGTGAAAAAGGGAACTCTTCGTCCCCTGACTCCTAAATCGTTGGGCACCGGATGCGATATCTATGCGGTTTCAAACAAGCATGCGCCGAAGCGGCTTGTGACCGAAATCTTCATGGAAGAAGTGGGCCGGAAGCTCAAGCACGGCGCTCAAATCTTGTCCGAGCAAAAGGACGAGAATCCCTAGTTCAGCGTTACTTGCGAGCGATAGAATTCAGATTTGCCGGGCGCGTTCCTATCCGACCTTCCCGGACAAGCATCGGCCTACTCAATGCATAAAATAGTTTGAAGGGAGGTCACTAGGCCGCGTCCCTATGATCTCCTATTGCGGGTCTTTGCATCTTGTGCGTCGAGGTGCGGGTCCGTCAAAAAAAGAACATATAGGGAGACGGGATGTCGGAGATGGCATTAACGGCCGCACCGGAAGTGTCCGAATCTACGGGCACGATGCGCCGCACATTGAATTGGAAGCATGCGTTTTGGATTGCGTCCGGCACGCCGGTGCTGGTGCTGTTCTCTATCGGCGCCGTTGCATCCGCCGCGGGCAATATCTCGTCCGCTGTATGGATGCTGTCGATGCTCATCGGCTTTGTCCAGTGTTTTACTTATGCGGAAATCTCGGGCCTTTTTCCGAAAAAGTCCGGCGGAGCCTCCGTCTACGGTGCCATTGCCTGGGTTCCCTATGGCAAAATGCTAGGGCCAATTTCTGTTTGGGCAAACTGGTTCTCTTGGTCGCCCGTTCTCGCGATCGGTTCAGGACTTGCCGCAGGCTACGTCCTAAATCTGCTGTTTCCCGCTGATTCTGTAATCAGAACTTGGCAGATCACATTATTCGATCTGAACTTCATTAAAGACGGTGTCGTTGTCCGACTCAACGCGACTTTTTTTCTCGGTTTGGCGTTGATGCTCACAGTTTTCGCGATTCAACATCGCGGAATTTTAAAAGCGGCGCGTGTGCAGATGATTGTCGCCGTCGCTGTGCTGCTGCCGCTTTTGCTGATTGGGATCGTGCCGCTGATCACGGGTGACGTGCGTTCGGAAAACTTCACGCCCTTTGTGCCTCTTATCCAAAACGCCTCCGGACAGCCAGTAAATGGCGCCTGGGACATGGTTGGAATCACGACTTTGATGGCCTGTCTGTTGCTGGCAGCGTGGTCAACCTATCCATTCGAGACGGCGGTTTGCTATGTGAGCGAGTTTAAGAACCCGGGATACGATACTGTTCGGGCGCTGGTGTATTCTGGCCTGCTATGCATCGCGTTCTACACGCTCGTTCCCATCGCATTTCAAGGATATCTGGGCCTCAACGGTCTTCTCGACCCAGCAATTTACGATGGCACCGGTGTGGGCAAAGTGATGACCCAGATGATCGGTGCAGGACCCATCCTGGGCAATATCGTCATCGCAACGTTGACATTATCGATCTGTCTGGTGGTGATGACCGCGATGGCCGGCTCATCACGCACGCTCTATCAAGGTTCCCACGATGGTTGGCTGCCCAAGTATCTCTCGCGGGTCAATGGTCACGGTGCTCCAGTAGCGGCGATGTGGACGGACCTCGTGTTCAACGCTGCGCTTCTGTCGATATCGGATTACGTTTTTCTCATCGTCCTCGCTAACACGACCTATATGGTCTTCGTGTTCCTCAATCTGCAGGCCGGATGGCTTCATCGCATTGATCGCCCAAACCAAGAGCGGCCTTATCGTGCACCGGCTTGGCTGCTGGCCGTAGGCGCAGGCTGTGGCTTCCTCAATCTTCTCATCATGGGTTGGGGTGCGGACTTCTGGGGGCAGCGCGTTCTACTGACCAGTCTTGTTATCGTTGCTGGTATCATCCCCATTTTTGCCTACCGCCATTATGTGACCGACGGGGGGAGTTTCCCGCGTTGGATGCAAGATGACCTGGAGGAAAGAGGCAAGCCAATCGCTCGTCGCGCCGGCCTGTTGCCTTACATAACGTTACTTGCTGGCGGTTTGACGATCTACGCCGGACACCTACTGGCGGCTTACAATCAACCTTGACGATCAGTGAGTCAGAAATCGGTGAGGTGCCGCGGCTAAGAACCATGGCACCTCGCCATCCGATTTCGCGGATATTCGAGGAGCAAACTTCAGGGCGCCGCACGCCTCATTGCGCAGCAGTTGAATAATCGCAGTCATTTTTGAGAGCGGCAGAGGAGATTGCTCTGTCGGCAAGCCTACTCGCTCTAGAGCTGCGCAAGGTCTTTGCGATGTCGATGGATGCGCGTTTGCGGGAGTTCCATCCATTGAAATAAGCAATGCTTTCGATTGATATTTCGAGAGTGTTTATAATTTGCGATTTGCGGAATCCTTATCGTCACAACTTGTTTCGAAGGGAACACGAAATGACCGACGATAGGAAGAGTGGTGATGGCGGCGGCCACCACAAGCACAGACATCATCTACATGGGGTGAAACGCGAAGATACGCATGGCGCGAAGAGCATGGAGACGTTGTCTCGCATCTCCCAGATCAAGCAGGACGAAGAAGTGTCTCGATCACTTCAGTACGGGCTCGAGGCGGCCTCATCCGTCGTCGATCGCAACATCTCGTTGTTCAGCCGTGGCCATCAGCCGGCGTTCGCCGGCATCAATACCTTCATGAAGGCGCCGTACTGCGAAGACATCCGCAAGATCGGCGACTACCAGGCGGCTTTTGTCGGCGCGCCCTTCGACTCGGCGACGACCTACAGGCCCGGTACGCGCTTTGGGCCGCAAGCCGTTCGCCGGATCTCGGCGCTCTACGACGGCTACTGGTTCGATGGCGGTGTCGATATCTATGAGGAACTCGATCTCTGCGACGCCGGCGACATCTTCGTCATTCCGGGCAACATCGAGAAGACGTTCGACCAGGTGACGAAGGCCGTTTCGCACATTTACACGTCGGGCGTTTTCCCGATCATCTGCGGCGGCGATCACAGCTTGGGCTTCCCCAACGTGCGGGGCATTGCTCCGCATATCGACGGCAATGTCGGCATCATCCACATCGACCGGCACATCGATATCCAAGAGAAGGATATGGATGAGCGTATGCACACGACGCCTTGGTTCTGGACGACGAACGAGGGAACGCACACCTCGCATCGCGACCATAGCCACATGCACGATGTCGGTTTGCCCAACTGCCATCCGAAGAATCTCGTGCAGATCGGCATCGGCGGCTGGTACGGCAATCGTCCGGGAACGGCGGTTGCGAAGCGCCGCGGAACGAGCGTGCTGACGATGCACGACGTGCAGCATTTCGGCCCGAAGAAGGCCGCCGAAATTGCGCTCGAGATGGCCTGGGAAGGCTGCAAGGCGGTCTACCTGTCGTTCGATATCGACTCGATCGATCCGGGGTTTGCACCCGGCACCGGTTCGCCGGAGCCCGGCGGGCTGCTGCCGCGCGAAGCTTTCGAGATGATCCACACGATCGCAGCCGAAGGCTTATGCGGCATGGAAGTCGTCGAGGTGTCGCCGCCGTACGACGTCAACGACAACACCGCGCAGCTCGCCTGCCGGGTCGTGCTCGATGTGCTTGGAACTCTGGTGGCGAATGGCAAGCTCGGCCATCGCAGCAAAGTCATGAAATAGGAGGGCGTACGATGAGACATTCACGCGTGCAAAACGTTCTAAAGGCCATCGGCGCGGGCTCGATCCTGATGGTGGTTGCGGCCGCTCCAGCCTCGGCTCACGTCGGGCTCGGTGCGGTCCACACGTTCAGTCAGGGCTTTCTGCATCCGATGAGCGGCATCGACCATATCATCGCAATGGTGGCGGTCGGCCTTTATGCAGCGAAGCTTGGCGGACGGGCGCTTTGGCTCGTACCATTGGCATTTGTCGGCACAATGATCTTCGGCGGCGTGTTGGGTTACTATGGGTGGCCGCTGCCCATGGTCGAGGCTGGCATCGGCCTTTCAGTTGTCGTCATGAGCATGGCAATCGCTCTTGGTGTGCGCCTGCCAACCGTTGCGGCGATGACGCTTGTCGGAACCTTTGCACTTTTCCACGGGCACGCGCACGGCAATGAAGGTGCAGGCCTCGCCATTGCATTCTTGCCGTACGCAGTTGGCTTTGTCGTCGCGACGGCCCTGCTTCACGCTTCTGGACTCGCTCTCGGGGCCAGCTTCAATCGCCTCGGCGCAGCGCAATCGAGCCTTTTGAATAAGATTGCGGGCAGCTTCGGGACGATTGCTGGAATATCCCTATTAATGGGGCTTCTGGCAGCCTAGTGTTTGTAGTTGTCGCGGGCGCGGAATTAAATTGCGTCTGCAGATGTCACCGCTTCCTGATGCGGCAATTGTCGATACGAGGCAACAACCAACGTTTGAGTGAGCCTCGACAAGTCTTCGGTTGCTCAAGAAGTCGTTTGTGCAACGAGTGATGTGCGCGAACTGGGCTGGGAGCCGACGCTCCCAGCCATTTTCAAGCGGCTTTCTTCCGAGCAACCGGCAAGCGCGCGGCCGTTCGCGGAAGTGTTTCCGGAACTCGCCGCCAGCGCGCTCGCGGCGCCGATAAAAAATAATCGAGAGAGCGTCCGCCCGTGATCGCCGCGCCGGCGCGTTCACGGATCTCGCTCATTGTTCGAGACCGATCTTCACGTCAGCGAGGGGGGCGAGAGCGAAACGGGTCACGATCCCCTAGCCGAACTTCACGGGGAAGCGCTGAACCCGCAGTTTTTCGTCCTCGAAGAAACTCACGGTACTCATCGGCAAAGATCGATCGTTCGGATAGGATCGGCCGTGTTCGCTCGGATTCCTCCTCACCCGGCGAAGCGGGTAGGCCATTCAGCTAGTTCAACTGGCGACACTGAATTGGCCCGCAAGGAGGGGCACCGTCGCTTGTCCGGGCCGTTGTATATTTATGATAGCTGCGCGATCTCGAGCGACGCCCTCCGCCCACAATGGGGAATGAGCCATGCATCGAGATCGATCCTCGGACGGATTAACGCAGGTGCGCATCCTTTCTTGCAGGATGGAAAGGTCAAGCCCATGGCATCGAATACCACTCGCGCCTTGAGACCCGCCTTTGGTTTCCAAAAAGCTCAAAGGTTCGGCTATCGAGAGGCCGCTGCATTTTCCGAGTCGTCACGATCTCGGTCGATCCGGCAATATAAAATGTTGGCGCAGTCCTGGGGGATAGAAAATCCTTTCTTCAAGATTCAGGAAAGCCGTTCGAAGAGGTTGGTGACCATTGAGGGACGACAGCTCGTAAACTTCGGGTGGTGCGATTATCTCGGCCTGAGTAATCATCCCGAAGTTCTGTCGGCGGCGCGAAGTGCCATCGACGCGTTTGGTTCCTGTATATCGGCAAGCCGCATGATCTCGGGAAGCCTGGACATGCATCAGCAGCTCGAAGCGGAGCTTGCGGAGTTTTTCGGCTTCGAAAATTCGCTGATGTTTGTGAGCGGGCACGCCGCCAACGTGTCAACAATCGCCACGCTTGTGAGCAAGGGTGACCTCGTTATTCATGATGAGTTCGTGCACAACAGTGCCATCGTCGGCGCACGGCTATCCGGCGCTGAAATAAAGACTTTCAAGCACAACAATTTGGAATCGCTTGTTCGGCTACTTCTCCGAAATCGCGACAGCTTCAGAAACGTATTGATTATCATCGAGGGGCTTTATTCGACCGAGGGCGATTGTGTCGATCTTTCCAGCCTCATCGAGATCAAAGAGAAGTTCGGCTGTTGGTTGATGGTCGATGATGCCCACGGCGTCGGGGTTCTGGGCGAAAGCGGCCGGGGCGTCGCGGAATATACCGGAGTTGATGCAAGGAAAATCGACGTTTTCATGGGCACTCTGAGCAAGTCCCTCGCGTCCTGCGGCGGGTTTATTGCTGGCAATGCGGAACTGATCGAAATTCTCAAATATTCGTCACCGGCTTTCGTCTATTCGGTGAGCCTTCCCCCCGCAATGACCGCCGCGGCACTCGCAAGCCTGCGCATTCTCAAAAGTGAGCGGGAGCGTGTTCAGCGCCTCCATGATAATTGCCAGCTGTTTTTCAGAGACTGCCGCGCGCGCGGGTTCGATACGGGGACGAGCATCGGGGTTGGAATGGTCCCCATCATTGTCGGATCAGTGAAGAATACAGGCAAGCTTCTGGAGCGCATGTATGAGCAGGGCTTCAACCCGTCACCGATCATCTATCCCGGCGTGCGGATCAACGCGGGCCGGTTGAGATTTTTCATTTCGTCGGAACACTCCGTCGATGAACTTCAATCCTGCGCGGAAGCATTGAGCCGATAATCAGCCGCGCTCATTTCCCTTCCACGGCGTAGGGCGAGCCGGCGCCGGTGTCCTTCAGCAGAAGCACGAACGGGATCAGAATGAGGAAGCTCAGCGTGATGAAGCCAAAGGCTTCAACGAACCCGATCATCATCGACTGACGCATGAGCTCAGCGCCGAGCATTTGCTGTGCAAGCGGGCTGGACGGCGCGACGCCGGTCGCTTCGAGCCAGGTGCGCATTGCGGGATTGTAGGGGTCCATCGCGCCGCCGAGCGATTGCCAGTTCTGGTGCGCCGTGCGGGTCAAAATCGTTGCGGCGATCGCGATGCCGACGGAGCCCCCGATGGTTCGTGCGATGTTGAAGATGCTTGCGGCTTGATCCGAGGCGCTCTTCGGCAAGGTCTGATAGGCGAGCGTCGAAAGGGGCACAAATATCATGCCCATGCCGATGCCTTGAACGATGGTCGGCGCGATGATCCAGAATTTGTCGATGTCGAGATTATACGTCGTCGTCGTGACGTACGTGCCGCCGGCAGACAACACGAGGCCGAGGAATACGAGCCAGCGTGAATCGATATGCGAGATCAGCGCGGCGACGATGATCATTCCCGACATCACGGCGATGCCGCGCGGAGCCATCACGAGCCCTGCCGTGCTCGCGGGATAGCCGAGAAGGTGCTCCAGAAAGAGCGGCTGCAGCGCGATGGTGCTCAGCATTCCGACGCCGAACGCCATGATGAGAAACGTCGATGTGGCGAGGTTTCGATCCTTCAGCAGGCTGAGCTGGAGGACCGCGTCCGGCCGATTGAAGCTTCTGTAGACGAAGGTCGTGATGCAAACGATCGATATGAGAGCCAAGATGACGATCAGGTTCGATTGCAGCCAGTCTTCGACGTTGCCGCGATCAAGCAGCATCTGAAGGCTGCCGATACCGATCGCCAAAAGGGCGGCGCCCAACCAATCGATAGGTATGCGGATCGGCTTCGTCGGTCTGAGGTAGGCGACGAGAAGCGCGAGGTTGACGATCCCGATCGGCAGATTGATGTAGAATACCCACGGCCAGCCCAGATGATCGGTGATGAACCCGCCGACCGTCGGACCCATGATGGGCCCGAGAAGTACGCCGATCCCCCAAACGGCCATCGCCTTGCCGCGGCTTTGCGCATCGAAGCTGTCGACCATCGTTGCTTGGGACAGGGGAATGACGCTCGCACCGAAGGCACCCTGGAGGAGGCGGAACAACACCATCTGAAAGAGCGTGCGGGCCTGGCCGCAGAGCATCGACGCGACGACGAAGCCCGCGACGCTGATGATGAGAACGCGCTTTCTCCCGAACCGTTCGGCCAGAAAGCCGCTCATCGGGATGACGATCGCTTCGGCGACGATGTAGGACGTCAATACCCACGTGATCTGATCGGGTGTGGCACCGAGAGCGCCCATCAATTCGGGCAACGCGACATTCACCACGGTCATGTCGAGTATGACCATGAGAACGGCAAGAAGAACGGCGAGCGAAGTCAGGAGCCTGTCTGTCATCGGCAGGCTTGCCGGATCCACTACTTGATCACTTGCCGCCACTGTCACTTTCTCCGGCAGTGTCGACCGTCACGGATGCCGAAGCGCCGACGCCGATCGGGGGATCGTCCGGACGAAGCGTCAGTCCGATGCGCACGGGGAACCGCTGGACGACTTTTACCCAGCTGCCTGTGGCGTTCTCGGACGGCATCAGTGAGAACGCGGCATTGCTGGCCCGGCTGATGGCCTCGACCTTGCCGGTGAACTTCAGTGACGGGAACGCGTCAACGGTGATATTGGCGGTTTGGCCCACCTTGATGCGGGCAAGATCAGTTTCCTTGAAATTCGCATCGACCCACCAATGCGCCGTATCGACGAGCGGGAAGAGGGGCATGCCGGCTTTGGCGAGTTCGCCCGGTTGCGTGCGGACCTTGCCGACGGTTCCGTCGACGGGGGCTTTGATGGTGGCATGATCGAGATCGAGACGGGCCTGATCGACGGCCAATTGCGCTTGCTCGACGTTCGCCTTCGCGGCGACTGCCTGTGGGCCGGTTCCGGTCGGCTGCTGTTGCGCGACGGTGAGGCGCGACTGTGCCAGTTTTAGCGCCGACTCGTAGGGTGCGGGGTCCAGCTGAACCAGAACGTCGCCGGATTTCACGGACGCAAAGGGTTCGACTTTGACCTCTGTCACGAGCCCGCTGACGAGCGGAGTTATCTGGACGATGTTGGCCTGGACCTGCGCATTATCCGTCGAGGGATAAAGTGTCGAATGTTGCCAGTAGAAATATCCGGCGACGATCAGACCAATGAGGGCGAGTGTACCGATGACGGAAAGCGCACGCTTGGAAAGAAGCGGCTCACGTGCGGATGCCGGGGCGCTGTTCTGGACAGCACTGGTCAACGGCTTCTTCTCTTGCAATCGATCCTGCATGGATTTTTTCCGCTTATTCGTAGGCTGCAACTTCCATGACCCCTTAAGGTTGCCATCAAGGCTGGACGGAACGAACGGCTGCAGGCTCTATACTTGCAGCCTGCCGTGCGGGCGACTGAAATATCACGATGACATCACCCGCCCGATAGCAATTCTCACCGATGGCTTACCGGCTGAACTCCCAGTCCGGAATGCGGCGCATGCGCAGCGTAAACTCCGGGTTTTCCGCTACTGGATCAATAAATGCGGTGTGCTTCACATTTCGGCGCTTTGGCATGGGGCAGAATTGGGCGCTTGTTAACTCCTTCTGCCGAATTCTTCTTGGAGAAGTATCCGGATAGCTAGGTGGTGGTCGTGCCCGAGCGATTACAGAAAGCCGAAGCCTCTTACTCGAGATTGATGGCGCAGCAGGCTAAATCGGACTTCGATCCGATGGAGGCGGAGACGCTCTTGCGGGCGCGGGTACTCGATCATCCCATCGTTCCGCTGACGACGAAAAGCGGTCGCGTGTTCTTCCTGCGACGGGCTCTGACGGACGCCGGGATGTCGTATCGCATTTTCCGCACGGAACTGTCGGCTGTGATCGGCGAGGAGGCCGTTGGATTTTGCGAGGTGGGCCGCATGGTCAACGGTATCGCGGTCATCACAAAAGCCGAGGTGCAGAAATCATTTCAGCGGAAGGGTATAGCGACTGCCGTTTATGACTTGATTTCGGCCGACATGATCCAAGCCGGAGGGCTGCTGTGGCCGGTGTCGCCGCGGCAAATGTCAGACGCTGAGTTCAAGGTCTGGTGGCGCCGGTCGCCGGTGCTGGTTTTTTATTATCCGCACAGACACCGGCTTGGTCTCAGGCCACGCTTCGAATTCGAGGAGCTGTTCGACGGCGCCACGCCCAGGCGCGCCGTCAGGGAGACGGTGCGCACCTATTTCCACGCGCTCGTTTCCCGGTTCAAGTGGGTGTGCGGTCTGCCGCTTGACTGAGCTTCGGGGCCGGATCGCGGCGCTTCAGGGTCCGGCGTTTGCGAGAAAGCGCTCGGCGACGCTCAGGGCTTCCCGAACTTTGCTCGAGATGACGCAGCGGCGCTGAAGCTCGCTGTCGGCGTATTTCAGCGCGTCGCGCAATTGCTCGATCACTCCGAGTGTCGAGATGTCGCTTGCAAGGCGTGGTTGCGCATTCATGACGGATCCTCCGAATTCGATTGTTCGGAAGCAATAACGTCCTCGCGGCATTTTCAAGGAAGCCAGGGCTTCCTGCGCATCTTTCGTTGCTGAAAAAGCGGCGGGGAGGGGGCCTCCCCGCGCATCACCACCAGCCGAAGAAAGACTTCTGCCGTGGATATGCCCGCCGTCCGTAACGGTCGTAGCCGTAATAGTAATCGTCGGAGCTATCGCGATAGAAGTTGTCGGACGGGAAGAACTGCTTCGGCCGCTTTTTGATGCCGCCTTGAGGTTCGGTGCTAACAAGTACGATGAAGTCCGTCGCCTTGTTCGTTTCTTTGCTCATCGGCTCATCGGAAATAATAAGCGATGAGCCGGGCCAGGCGACCTCGGAAAAGCGCGCGATGACTTCCGGCGAAATTGTGACCCGGTCCAGCGCGGCGGCGGCTTTGGCAAGGTCGGTCTGGGGCGTGTTGTTGACGGCATCGCTCGTCTGCTGGAGGCGGTCGTCGTCGTTGTAGGCGTAATCGGCTTCCTTGTGCTCCAACGTCACCGCGTGCCAGCGCAGATCCTTGCCGTCGTTCGTATATTCGACGGCGGTATAGATGTGCGTGCCGATCGGCCGATCGGGCTCGCTGATTGTGACAGGGGCTTCGAATACGGGCTCGTAGCCTTGGCGCACATAGAGCCGTTGCGTCTTGAGGCTGATGAATATCGAAACCGGTTGCGTCTTGTGCTTGGCGTCGTCTGCGGCAGCGACCGCGATGGCTCTTGCGGCTTCAGAGGGCGCGGCTTGTTTCTCGGCCGCCTGAAATTCGTCTTCGGCCGCTTTCAAATTGGCTGCCGCGACAGCCAATTTGGCCGCGGCTTCTTCGGCGGCTTTCGTCGCTTTCGCCTTCGTGTCTTCCCAATTCTTGGTGGCTTTGGGGGACTTTGCGGCCGCCAGTCCTTTGTCAGCCTTTGCAACTCGATCGTCGGCGGACTTTTTTGCGGCTTCGGCTTTGCGGACAATCTTGGCGGCTTTGTCGCGAGGTTCTTTCTTTTCGTCGACGATCTGCTTCATCTCGTCGGCCTGGGCATTTGCGGCATCGGCTTCAATCCGCTTGCCGGCTGCAATAGCTTTCAGGGCTTCGAGTTGGGCTTTGCGCGCCGGCCAACGCTTCACGTCGGGTTCAAACGGGCTCGCGCTATCGTCGCTGTCCTGGTCATAGTACGACATCGGGATCGCGACAGCAGACTCGATGGCAGGCGGCGGCGTGGGCTTCAGCAACATCGGGTGGGAAATCTCGACAGGCGCGACGTCGTCGTAGGCAACGATCACGCGCATGCCGATCTTGGTCAGCGGAAAGAGGCGCTGGGCGAAGCCGTCCGGCATCCGGACGCATCCATGCGATGCCGGGTAGCCCGGAAGAGCGCCTGCGTGAAGCGCTACGCCTGACCACGTGATGCGTTGCATGAAGTGCATCGACGCGTCATCGTAGACGTTCGAATAGTGCTCCTCTTCTTTTTGAAGAACGCTGTAGGTGCCGACCGGGGTCTCGTAGCCCGTTCGCCCGCTTGAAACCGGCGCGCGCATGACCCCGCCCGCAGCGTCGTAAATGCTGACCCGCTGATCCTTGAGGGACACGATCGCCATCATTGGCTGGCCGGTCAAAGTATCCTGCGATACGTCGTCGATATTGCGCGATCGGCGGCTTGCGGCTTCGGCGCTATCGATCGTCGAACTCGATGCCAGTGCAATCAGCGCCATCATGGCAAGGCCCGTCAGGGGGCGCTGTCGCTCGGAGAGCAGGCGGTACATTTTACAGACCTTGAGTATGCTGGCGGGCGGAAATGAGAGAGTGCAGCGTAGTCTGAAGATGGTTGAGCATTGATTAGCGCATGCTCCACGATTGATGTCATCGTGGACGTTTCGTTTCAATAGCCCTCCGTATTGCTCGGATCACCGGGCTCGCGCATAAAAATCAAGCAAAGACCCTCAACAAGCGTTGAGTGTTGAGGGCCTATCGTGATGACTTGATTACGAGTTTCGGTCGTCAGTCGCCGCAGATCCAGCGCCGATGCGAACGGCTCCACCAGCAGCTTCCATCGTAATCGTCGTCATAGCCGTCATCATAGTAATAGTAGGGGTAACCGGCAAAGAAGAAGCGGTTATGGTGATGCCGGTGACGGTCGGCGATGTGTCGATGGCTGGAAGGGCCCGCGAAGCGTGGTCCGCCCATCATGTGACCGGCGTGCATGCCTCCAAAGCCCCCATGCATTCCGCCCCCGCCGGAGCGGACCGGTATCTCCAGGCGGCTCGTCGAACGGGAAAAGCCGCCTGGGTTGATCGGCGCAGCTGCCGCGCCATAGGCTGCCACCGAGAGCGCAAGCGCTCCGCCGGCAAATAGAGAAAGCAGCTTTTTAGACATGGTGCTCTCCTTGGTGTGCAAAGGCATTCGGCCTGAATGCCGTACATGGACGGGGAATGCGGGCTCGATCAGGGTCGTGACCTGAGGCGTCACGAGGGGTCGCGTCGCATTTGCGTACCGGAAGAACGGGACATCATCGCCGTTAACCCTATTTTAACCGAGCGGGCATTGCGCGATGTGTTCCCCCGGGAACAGCGCGAGCGGTGCAAAATATGCTGAGGGGCAGGAAGAGGCCTGCCGGTTCGCGCCATCACGGGACGGCGGACAACTCGTTGTTGACCCTATTGCGGGTTGAAGTCATCAATCTCGGGCCCGACTGGACGACGTTTACCGTCGCCTCATCTGAGCGCCTCTATGGAATTAAATTCCATTCCAAGGTGCCCTTCCGCAGATGCCCCAGAAGTCGGATTCCTCCTCCCATATCATCCTCGAAAACGCCGATCCCCGATGGGAGCGCGCGGCCGCTTGGGCCAAGTCACTCTTTTTCGACAGGCTCGGCAGCGCCTCGCGGCCTAAACTCCTTCTGGCGGTGACGATCGCCGATCTCGTGTCGATCGTTGTCGCGTGGCCGCTCGCGAATGCCCTGCTCGGAAATCCCTTCGAGCCATCGTGGCGGAGCTTTGCTGCGACGACATTGGTTGCGATGCTGGCGGTCTACGTGCTGCGCCGTCAATGGTCCTATTCCATTCCGTCGCTTCGCGGGTTCACGTCCCAAGCCCTGAAGGTGCTGACGTCGCTCGGCGCCGTCGCGCTTGGAATCTCGGGCGTTGCGTTTCTGTTCGATCACGATGAGGTCGCGCCACGCGAGATTGCGGCGTGGATGGAATTGTCGGCCGTATTTCTTTGCTTCGTTCGCTCGCTCGCCGCGTGGACGATAGACAGGCTGACGCGCACCGGAAGTCTGGTCCGGCGGACGGTCATCGTCGGCGGCGGGCAGGATGCGGAGGATCTCATCCGCGAGCTTTCCGCGGATCCGACAAATCACATGCGCATCCTCGGCGTATTCGACGACCGGCAGGACGCGCGCGCTGCGGGGAGCTATGGCGGCATCGCGCGGCTCGGGACTTTCGAGACGCTCACCGATTTCTGCCGCGACGCTGGCGTCGACTTGCTCATCGTCACCGTTCCGACGCGCGCCGAAGAACGGCTGATGCAGATCCTGTACAAGCTTTTCACGCTGCAAGTGGACGTGCGGATTTCCGCGTTGAACTCGAAGCTCCGTCTCAATTCCCGCGCCTACAGTTTCATTGGGCGGGTGCCGATGCTGGCGGTGATGGATAAGCCGCTGAGCGACTGGGACAGGGTTCTCAAGAACGTCGAGGATCGTGTGCTCGCAGCACTACTGCTGCTGCTCGTTTCGCCGGTCATGGCGCTCGTTGCGCTTGCCGTGCGGCTCGATAGTAAGGGTCCGATATTCTTTCGCCAGAAACGCTATGGCTTCAACAGTGAGCTGATCGAAGTGTTGAAGTTCCGCTCGATGTACGTCGAGATGGAGGATGCGACAGCCAGCAAACAAGTAACGCGGGGCGATCCGCGCGTGACGCCGGTTGGCCGCTTCATTCGGCGCACGAGCCTCGACGAACTCCCACAGCTCATCAATGTGGTGAAAGGGGAGATGTCGCTCGTTGGGCCTCGGCCGCACGCGACGGGCGCCAAGGCCGAGCGCGATCTCTATGAAAACGTCGTGCAGGGCTATTTCGCTCGCCATCGGATGAAACCGGGCGTCACGGGCTGGGCGCAAATCAACGGCTGGCGCGGCGAGACGGATACCCACGAGAAGCTTGTCCGCCGTGTCGAGCACGATCTCTATTACATCGACAACTGGTCGGTTCTGTTCGATCTCTACATCATCGCGATGACGCCGGTCTCGCTGCTGACGGGGAAGAATGCCTACTAGCGCCGAAGCAGCCGAAACAGCGCCGCTCCTTGCTCCTGCGGCTCCGATTTCGCTCAGCATTCGGGCGAGCACGCTCGCGGGCGTGCTCGTTGCGATTGCGACGATGCTCAGCACGATCGTTTTCTCGGAGCCTGCGGTCGCCGACGGCTTGATGGTGATGGTCATCGGCCTTCTGCCGGTTCTGCATGTGCTGAAATTCGGCAACGCGGCATTCGTCAATTATTCTGCGTGGATCGCGCTCTTCGCGCTGGGCTTTGCCGGGACGATGCTTTCCACGACCTTCCAGACCGCTTTCGTGCATCAGCTCGTCACGCTGTTTCTCGCAACGGGCGCGTTCGTGATCGCGGGCTATATCGCGAAGGACCCAGAGCCGCGGGCGAAGCTCGTGCTCGTCTGCTACGTCGCGGCCTGTCTCATCGCCACAGCAGCGGCGTTCGCCGGGTACTTTCGCCTCATTCCTTCAACATACGACCTCTTCACAAACTACGACCGCGCGCGTGGCACCTTCAAAGATCCGAACGTCTATGGCGCGGCGGTAGCGCCTGCGATCGTCAGCGTCGTTTGGGTAATGTTGCGGGGACGGCCGACGCACGCGCTCATGGCGGCCGCCGTTGCATTGCCGCTCGTCATCGGCTTGCTCATCAGCTTTTCCCGCGGCGCCTGGGTGTCGACGATACTTTCCGTTTTCATCTTGATCGGCATCGTTCTCTTTCGGTCGCGGCGCAGCTCGGATTTCAATCGCTTCGGGAAAGTCACCATCATCGGCTTCGTCGGTTTGATGAGCGCGCTTGCGGTTGCAACACAAATCGACCAGGTTCGCGACCTGCTCAGTCAGCGCGCCAACCTCGATCAGAGTTACGACGAGGGTCCGAACGGGCGTTTCGGAGGGCAGCAAAAGGCGCGTGCGCTGATCGTCGAGCATCCCTTCGGGATCGGGACGCATACGTTCCGCGATACTTATCACCACGAGGAACCGCATAACGTTTATCTCACCCAGTTTCTGAATGCCGGGTGGCTTGGCGGCCTGATCTACATCATGACGGTGGCGGCGACGCTCTATCTGGGGTTTCGCACGGCGCTGCAAAGGACGCGTCTTCAGGGACCGGCTGTGATCGCCTTCGCGTCATTCGCGGGGTTGGCCTTCGAAGGGTTCGTCATCGATAGCGATCACTGGCGGCACTTCTTCCTTATGGCCGGATTGATTTGGGGGCTGGCGGATGCAACTCCTTCCGCGACTGACCCGCGACAGCGGGCCGATGACATCGAGGCTTAGCCGTGTGCACGCTCGTGCCGGTTCGCGGTAATCGCTGGCTTGGCGGGAAAAAATCCGTTTGCTACGTATTGCCTATAGGTTCGGCATCTGGTGCCGTGCCCGTCGACCAGGAGTTCTCTCCATTTTGAGCATCCTTAAACAGCGGCGTGCGGCGATTGCCGCATTCATGGCCGCCGGTGCCTTCCTGCTTGGCTGTCTCACCGTGCGAGCGCAGGAGGGACCGCCCGTCGATACAGCCCTGGTCGTTTCCGTCGATGTCTCGAATTCCGTCGACGACGCCCGTTACCGGCTGCAGATGGAAGGGATCGCCAAGGCGCTCGAAGACCCCGGTGTGATCGAGGCGATTACTGGGGGATCAGCGGGCGGTATCCTGTTCTCGATGGTCACGTGGGCGGACACGCCGTCCTTCGTCATTCCCTGGATCAGGATCGCTAACAAGGCCGATGCGTTGGCGGCGGCAAAGCGGGTTCGTTCGCTGCAGCGGCAAGGCGGCGAGTTCACCTGCATGACCCGCATGCTGCGGTCGGCGAACGACAAGATCGTTCCGCAAGTTCCGGCGAAGGCTGCCCGCATCATCATCGACGTGTCGGGAGACGGTCCCGACAACTGCAACGCCGATGAGCCGATTGAAACCGTGCGCGACGAGCTCGTGGCCAACGGTGTCACGATCAACGGTTTGCCGATCCTGCTCGACACGCCGGAAGATTCAGCGCTGTTGCCGAAAGCCGTTCCGGGCGGGCCGCCTCCGCTCGAGCAGTGGTATCGCGAGCACGTCATGGGCGGGCCAGGCAGTTTCGTGCTGCCTGCCCAGGGCTATAGCGATTTCGAACGAGCCATCCGGCAAAAATTCGTCATCGAGGTGAGCGGTCTCGCTTCACCCAGCTATACGATGACAAACTCGATGACAAATCTGGCCCGATAGCTCGTTAGCCGTTCGAAGTTCAGATGTCGTTTTCGGTTGCGGGGGCGCAGCGCCACCGGGTGACCTGCCAGCCGGGATGTTCCTCGGCCCATTTCGCGAAGTGCGGCGGGGCCTCGGCCATGCACGTCATCGCGTCGATGTTGGCATCGATCGGGATCTTGTAGTCCCGGCAAACATTCGGATCGTTCGTAAGGCAGGCGGATAGAACGATTGCAAGCATGGCGAATTCCCGGATTGCATGTCAGCGATACTTGACAGTACGCTGACGCTAGGTGCCGGGGATTTGTTTCAGACGCACTTCCTTGCAAAATAGTTTGCAAAACGCCGCGTCAGGCGGCGGGCAACAGGATTTCGCCCCGCCCGATCGTCGCCGTGTCGCCGCCAATCTTCTGTACGAACAATGGCATAGGCTTCGGTGCAAGCTGACCGAGGGCAGCTTTCAGGTAGCGCGATATTACCCGCACGATCACGAGATCGTGTTTGCCGGTATCGACGAATGTCGGAAGCAGGCTGTCGACCGAAGGAGCGATCAGCGTGCCACGCCGCATCATCAGGCCAGGCTCCGGACCGAGCCCACCCTCAGCCCAGATGGTGCCGCCGATCATTCTCGTGCCCGTACCTACACCCGTCTTGCCACGGACGACAACGGTACCTCTGCGCATCTTTTCTCCGGCGCGGGCGCCGATATTTCCTTCAACGACGGTGATGCCGCCCATCAGGCCGAAGCGGTCTCCGGAAACGATGCCGCCAAGATTATCGCCGGCGTTGCCCAGGACATGGATCATGCCGCCGGTCGCGCCGGACGCCAGATGCGAGCCTGCGCTGCCATGCACTTCGAGTTTGCCGCCGGTCATCTTGCGGCCGGCATAGTGACCGACGTCGCCGATCACGCGGATGGTGCCGCTGTCGAGACCGAAAGCGACGAAATCGAGGGTCGGCGTTGCGCCTTCGATGGTGAGGACGTCGCCAGGGGTTCCTGAAATATCGAATGCGTCGGCGAGGGCAACGCCGCCTTTTTCGATACCAACGTTCAGGCGTGCGATTTCATGCGACGACAGAACGGCGAGCTTCGAGGGCGTGATGTCCTTGAGCGTCATCCGCTCGTTCGCGGGCGCCTTGAGGCGCAGCGTGAGGCCGCTCATCAGATCAGATCCTTCAGATGATAGTGATGCTGGCCGAGCTTGCCGCCGTAGTTGCCGGCAGTGATGCGCGTGACGCCGCGTTTCGCCCCGATGTCGGTGACGGCCTTCAGGCCGACACGCATGGCGTCGGCGACGGCTTTGGACGTCAGGCCGTCAATGACGATTTCGAGGACCGCGAGCGTGTCGGGCGCCAGCTCGGTCTTCTTGACCGTGCCGCGAAGCGTCGGACAGAAGGCGTCGTTCGTCGATGCAAACATGCCTGCGTATTTCGCGCCGACCTTCGAGCCCGAGCGTACGATGCCGCCGGGGAAGGGCGTGATGACGTCATCGACCTTGGCGATCGCGTCGACCGCGGCTTCCGCGGTTTCGAGAAGTCCGGCGCGGTCGGTGCCGAGGATCAGCATGTTGCCGCCGCCGACGGCGTCGGTCGTCAGGCCGGTGTCCTCTTCAATCACGAACTCGCCGTCCATGACGGGAACGCGCCAGTAGCGAGTGCCGCCGAGTTTTTTTGCCGTTTGAAACCCGTCGCCGAACAGCCGCGGTCCCTTGCCGAGACCGATGGACTTATCGGACTTCAGGCCGGCGAAGCAGGCGGAGCCGGGGCTCGTCAGAACGCACTGGCCGATGCGGTTGCGGATTTGCGGAACGAGCGAGTCGGGCGAAAATCCGAAGATAAGGATGCGGACGCCGGGGCGGCCGTCGGGCGTTTCGTCGGGCGACAATTCCTTGTCGATGCCGCATTCAGCGCCGCAGCCGATCACCGACGTGCCGAAGCCTGTCGCGACGGTTGCTGCGATGCGTGCCCATTTCAGCGTATCGGCGGTGATGATGATGCCGGTTCCGCTCATGCCAAAAGCTTCGGCGAAGGTATCGTCGATGGCGACGCCGTTGACCGTCTTGCTCATGCTGCGCGTGCCCTGGTCGGTTGGATGATCAGCGAGCCGCGGCCGCCGTTGACGATTTCATCATCGGATAAGCGGAAGTTCTCCATGCGCACCGTATGATAATCTTCGAAGTAGCTCTTCAAAGACTTCTCGATGCCCGGATCGTAGGACGGGCGCATGACGTGCGTTCCGCCGTTGACGACCTTGACGATCTTGCCGTTGCGCACGATCAGTTCGCCGTTCTTGAACAGAAGTTCCGGCGTCGTGAACATCGCCTCGCGATCGGGATTGTCGTCGTAGACGGTGATGTCCGCCCAAGCGCCGACGCCCAGATGACCGCGATCGTGAAGGCCGAGGCTGCGAGCCGGGCCGGCGCGCGTCATGATTGCGATTTCGTAGAGCGAATATTCGCGGTCGAGCGAGGCGAGCGTCGAATACTTCAGCGCGTCCTGATTGATCGTCTGCATCCGGTCGCGGCGGAACTCCTTGTCCATCAGCAGCCGGATGAGATGCGGGTACCAAGTGAACGGTCCGCCGTTCGGATGGTCCGTCGTCAGGAACAGGCGCCACGGATCGTTGACGAGCAGGAACAGTTCGAGGCCGATGGCCCACTGCAGCGCGTTGACGAAGCTCTTGTCGCGATACTTGAAGGGAACGACACCGCAGCCCGCGTCGCACTCGATATCCATCACGACCCATTTCTTCGGATCGGCGGAACGGGTGTTGACGAACTGGCGCATCGAGTCGCCGGAGGCCGTGCACGTCTGGCCGAACATGACCTGGCCGACGTCGCACGACACGTTCTTGTTGGCGTTGACGGCTTCGGCGATCGGGGCGGCGGCGGATGAAAACTTCAGGTCGCCTTCGGTGCCGTAGCTGTGGAACTGAATGTGCGTGAGATGGATCGGCAGGCCTTCCGCGCCCTTGATCGTATCAAGCGTCGTCTCGTAGCCGCCCGGTATGCCGAGGTTGCAGCCGTGAATGTGCAGGGGATGCACGACGCCCAGCTCGTGCAGACCGCGGGCCAGCGTCACGATGATGTCGCGCGGGGTGACGCCGTAATGGACGTGCTTCTCATCGAGATCGAGCTTGCGCTGATTGAACTTGAAAGCGCTGATGCCGCCCGGATTCACGACCTTGACGGCGATCGCCTGCGCGGCGTGCATCGTCCAGGCGATGTAGTCCTTGATCGCTGCGAAATCGGCTTTGCCGGCGAGCTGGCGCAGGAAGAAGTCGTCCGATCCCAGCATGACGAAGGCGCCCTTGTCGATGATCGACGTATCGCCCATTTCCATGTGCGCTTGCCGGGCGTTCGCGGGCAACATGGCAGGCTCGAAAGCGGCCGTGTATCCCATCTCGGCGTAGCGATAGCCGGTCGTCATCGTCGACGGCACGGCGTGGCCGACGCCGGCGCGCGTCAATTCCGTGCGCGCCACTTCGTTGCCGATGTGATCCTCGGGGAGCATCATGCGGGCGATCGTCATCTTGCCGCCGCCGATATGGGAATGGGGATCGATGCCGCCCGCCATTATGACCCGGCCGTGCAAGGGGTATTCCTGATCGACCTTGGCGGTCGGCTCAGGAGAGACGATGCGGCCGTTCTCAATGAAGATGTCGCGAACTTCGCCGTCGACCCCGTTCGCCGGGTCGTAGACTTTGCCGCCAGTGAGCTTGATGAGCATTCTCGGTCTCGTATTGGGCCTAGAGGGCAGCTTCAATTTTTTCGAGTACGTCGGCGGCGCGAGGCAGTGTCGACTGCCGGAGCTTGCGCAATGGCAGCGATACGACGTTGTCGACGCGCACCATGATGCCCGCATGATCGACGCCGGGTGTGCCGACGGGAATGTAGACCTTCGGAGTCCGCGCGGGCTTGATCGACGGCGTGCCGAGAAGGATCATCGGAATATCCGTATCCGGCGGAGAAAGGTCAGGTGTGAGCGAAGCGAGCCACAGGAGCAGGTCGCTTTCCTTGGCGTAGAGCATGCGGCTCATCGCATAGCGCTCTGAATCGTAGTCGGGCTTGCCGCTCGCGAACGAGACGCGCAGCGGAAAACCGGACTGCCAGCCGCAAACGGCGCCCGCCGAAACGGCGCCTTCGTTGCCGCCGAGGGCGAGACCCGCGAAGCGCGATGTCAGGTTGATGTCTTTGACGAACTCGGAGACCGCCTGGACCGTCAAGTCGGCGTTCGCGAAGCTGAGGCTCGGCGGTGCCCATACGACGACGCCGTAGCTCGCGGCCTTGCAACGCTCGAGAAGATCTTCGACGGTTGCGCGCGGCAGGCCGCCGATGTTGTCGCCGGTGATCGTCGCGCCTTTGTTCTGCGCACGCATGGCATCGAAAATTTCGCCGATGCGATCGGGTTTCACCGGAAGCGTCAGGACTTCGCCGATGCGCTTGCCCTTAACGGCAGACTGATCGAGGCCTTCGCCGAGAAACACGACCGTTCGCTTCGGGGGATTATCGGAGAACATCGAGGCTTCGTTGCACACGATGCGTTCGAAGAAACGCGGATGAAGTTTGTGGACGTCGCTGCCGGCGATAATGAAGAGATCGGCGCGGTTGCGCGCCTCGGTGAGCGTCGTCATCACCCAGCCGGAGGTCTGCAGTACCTTGAAATTGCGGTACTGGGCGTCGCTCAGCGCATGGTCGACGACGCCGCCGCCCTTCTCTGCGAGGGCCATGATCGCGCGGACGCCTTCGACGTCGGTCGCGAGGCCACCAAAGATCGGCAGGCGGCTTTCACGGATGAGACGGGCCGCGGCTGCTATGGCCTCGTCCAGCGACACATCTTTTCCGTCGACTTGCGGAGACGGTTCCGCGAGCTTTCGTTCGAAGCCCGCTACTGATTTCACGCAGCCGTTTTTTAAGACTTTAAGCCCTTCACTCGAAGGGCCGATCTCAAGATCGTCGCAAAGAATGCCGCAAAAAGGACAGGCGACGTTCTGATAGTGGTTTGCGCCGTGACTCGACTTTTCGGATTCCAAATCCTGCTCCTCATGGTCCCTGGTCTCGCAACCGGCGGGATTCGACCAAAGCACGCGGCCGCAGGTAAGACAACGTTACCGGGGCGGTCAAGCGTGCCGAACGTACAGATTGAATGCGACACATTTTGCCGTCTTTCCGTTGACGATGAACCTGCCTATTGTCCCGCCGCTCGATCCCGGGCCAAGGACCTGCCCAACGCACCAATAATTTCCGGAGGAAATGTATGCTCAAACGGTTGCTGATCGCCGCCACGATCTTCGGCCTCGTGCCGCTGGCTCTGACCGGCGCCGCATGGGCGCACGGGCCGTCGCGCCAGAAAGTGGTTGAGTCCGTCGAGATCAATGCGCCTGCCGATAAGGTCTGGGCCGTGATCGGCAATTTCCAGGATGCGAGCTGGATCCCCGCCGTCGCCAAGACCGAGGGCAAGGGGGGCAACGACGTCGGCGCGACCCGCACGCTGACGCTCCAGAGCGGTGGCACGGTCGAGGAACAGCTCGATAAGTATGACGCCGAGGACAAATCCTACGGGTACGAAATCACCAAGGTCGACGTGAAGGTCCTGCCGATCAACGATTACTCCTCGCGCATTACGGTGACTGCGAACGGCGACAAGACGACGGTCGAATGGAAGGGTGCGTTCTACCGCGGCTATATGCTTAACGACCCGCCGCCGGAGCTTTCCGACGAAGTTGCGCTCAAGGCCATCACCGATCTCTACACCTCGACCCTCGCGGCGTTGAAGAAGAAGATTGAAGGCGGAAGCTGAGGGACGATTGAAGGCCTCGCGGGTTCGACGAAAGCTCGGTCTTTTCCTGCCAGCACTCATCGTGTTCGCGCTGGCCGGGCTGTGCGGGGCGGTCGCTGCGCACGAGGCGATCGTAACGGGGCAACCTTCCGATAGCGTCTCGTTCGTCGATCTCACGACGATGAAAGAGACTGGGCGCATTCATGCCGGCGGCAAACCCGCCGGCATTGCTCTTTCCCCCGACAAGGCGACGGCTTACGTCACCGCACCGGACGGAAAAGAGCTGATCGAGATCGACGCCGTTTCGCGCGCGATCAAGCGGCGTCTCGTTCTCGGCGGCGCGCCCCTCGGGATCGCGGCGCATCCGACCCGGCCCGAAGTCTATGTGGCTGATTGGTACGCGCATAAGGTGATCGTCGTCGATGCCGGGACACTCTCTGTCTCAGGCGAAATTGCCGTCGGGCAATCTCCGTCGGGGCTCGCTGTGACGCCGGATGGGCGTTTGCTCCTATCCGCCGATCGCGATAGCGACGCCGTTTCAATTGTCGATATCGGGACGCGGACGCGGCTAGCGTCGGTCGATGTCGGTAGCCGTCCCTTCGGCATCACGATCGACGCTGCGGGCCAGAGGGCGTTCACCGCCAACGTCAAGAGTGACGACGTCACCGTGATCGAGATCGCCACCAGAAAGGTGATCGGCCGTGTGGTAGCGGGGCGGCGTCCTTACGCGGTCGCCTTGGCCCAGGGGAGGGGGTTCGTCACGGATCAGTACGGCGGGACCGTCACCGTGTTCGACCAGTCGACGCTGCAACCCATCAAGCGGATCGAGGCTTGTGATCATCCCGAAGGCATCGAGCCGGACGCGGACGGAGCGAACGTCTATGTGGCCTGCTGGGGTGACGACGTTCTTCTGCGCATCGATTCCCAAAGTCTCGCCATAACGGGCAAGGCCGCGGTCGGCGCCGGGCCTCGGGCGTTCGGCAAATTCATACGATAATGGCTTGGGATTGAAAGCTCGGTGCTGACGGCCTGGGCCGCGTTGGGCGATAAACGCTCGGGTTACTGCCTTGTAAGTTGAGACTTTCCGATCTTCCGGCATCCTTCGGAATGCCTTGCATTCGGTCCGTGGCCCGCGTCATTGACTGAAATTCGCAACGCTTCTGGTCAAGCTGCCGTTGTCCCGCTACACAGCCGGGAAAAAAGTTTCGCATAGACGATCTGGAGGATCGCCCCCCATGTTCAATTTTCCCTTCCGCAAAGCCGGTCTTGCGGCGTTCGCGGTCACTTGCCTGAGTGCAGTAAGCGTTGCGGCCGAGGCGCCGAAGCCGGCCGAAATCCTGTTCGACCGGCCGCACATTGCTGCGGTCGCTCCGGGTACCGACCTTGTATACAAGTTCGAGCGCAAGCCTTCCAATCCCAAGGCCCTCGGCGAGGGCTACGCCGATGACATTGTCGTGAAGGTGGAAAGCGACGGCGCGCCCGGCAAAAAGAATGTTCTGGTCAAGATGTACTCGGGGGATAGAGCCCGCGAGCCGCAACGGATCACCGACATGGACGGCAATCCGATGCTCATCATCTATCTCGACAATGCAGTTGCGCATTTCCGCGAGCTGGCAGGTGGGGACAGTGCATATCTCAAGGGCATGTTCAGTCGGTATCTCGGCGACGGCGCAACGATTGCTCCGGCAACGATCGTCTATAAGGGCCAGACGGTCGAAGGTTTTCGCGTAACCGCGACGCCGTTCGCAAACGACCCCGCGCGCGCAAAGATGAGAGGTTTCGAGGGCGCGACGTTTACGATAGCGCTGTCGGACAAGATCCCCGGTTACTTCGCGAAGATGACGGCCGAGTACAACAATACGGACAAGAACTCGCCGACGCTGGAAGAGACGACGACGCTTGAAGGTGTAGGAGAGGTAAAATGATGAAGGGCTTCTCGAACCTCGTATTCAGCGGGCTTTTCGTGGCGGCTGTTATGATTTCTGCCGTGGGTTCGCCCGTCGCGGCGCAGGAATTACCGCCCAACGATTACCCAACAACGGCGCGCGCCGATTATGTTTATGCGTGCATGGCGGTCAACGGCCAGAATCGCACCAACCTCGACAAGTGCTCGTGCTCGATCGATGAAATCGCGGCCATTTTGCCGTACGCCGAATATGAGGAGGCGGAGACGTTGTTGTCCGTCGGTCTGAAGGGCGGAGAAAACGTCGCCTGGACGCACGCGCCGGAATTCCAGGAAAAGGTGAAGAATCTGCGGCGCGCGCAAGTCGAAGGCGAGTTGCGCTGCTTTTAATATTTGCGCCGGGCGACTCCCCTCCGGGGAGCCGGCCGCCCGGCGCGCTTTTCACGTTTGCGCCCGGCGACTCGCGTTCCGCGAGCCGGCCGCCGAGCGCGGAAGAGATTTCATTCCCATTCGAGTTCTGTGAAGGCGGCGGTGACGTTGCGCGGGTGATGCTCGTCGAATAATGCCCAATTGCCCCGTTCCGACTGCCCGGCCGTCGCGACGGCTTGCTCGATCGTGTTGCCGTCCTTGATCATCTTGCGAACGTCGCTCGCCAGAACTTTGAGATAGCGTTCTACGGGCTTGATCGCATCGGGCCAGGGCATCGTGTCTGGTCCGTGGCCGGGAACGGCGCGATCGGCTTTTTCCTGCATCAGTGCTGGAATGAGATTGATCCACCCGACGAGTGACCCGTCGAGCGTCGGAACATGATTTGAGAAAAGAAGATCGCCGAGAAAAAATGTGCCGGTTGCTGAATCAAAGATCGTCAGGTCGTTGTCGGTGTGCGCCGTTGGTCGCGCTTTGAGCGTCAGTGTCCGGCCGCCGAGATCGAGTTCGAGCGTGTCGGTCACGAGCAAGCTCGGCGGAATGATTTCGGTGCCGGCAAAAGCTTCATCGCCGATGCGCTGACGTGTGTTCGTCAGATAGCTGTCCTTGCGGGCATAGAGAGCTGCGGGAAGCTTGTGGTGGCCGACGAACTCGCACCCTGCCGATTTGAAGGCGGCGTTCCCCAGAACATGATCGGGATGCATGTGGGTGTTGATGACGTAGCGAATGGGCGTCTTAGTGATCTTCGAGATAGCCTCATGAAGATCCTTACCGGCCGCGTAGGAGCCGCTCGTGTCGATCACGGCGACGGCCGAAGTACCGACAATGCAGATGGCATTTGAAATATTTCCGCGGTTCTCCTTGTTAACCAATTCATATTTGCCGACGTGAACGAAAACTCCGGGGGCGATCTCAATGACGCCGATTTGCTCGGCTTCAGCCTGGGAAACGCGCGGTAGTAGCGGCAGGAGCGCCGCCAAGGTCACACCGCGCAGGAACTCTTTCCGGGAAGGTTTTGCATTCAAAGGCGAAATTTTGGACATTCAGGCCTGACCTCTGAAATCGTGCAACATCGATGGTCTTAAACCACGTTCGGCCAGCGACTTTTCTCGAAAGTGCGCAAATTCGTAATCGCTACGCCCAATTTTTACGCGTCAATAACAACTTGACGTGCACCGCAGCATTTTTTGTGCATTGCAATTTCTTCCCGTGAATAAAGGGATAATTTGGGTCAGAGGTGTTGTCCTAATTTGCCGCAGCGGAATGATCGTCGCACTTCGTGTTGCGGCCTGAAAAAAAAAGTGTCTACATGCGCCTCGTTCACGAGGACTACCGGTTCCTACACGGTTTCGTGAAGCACTCCTTCTCCGACGGGGCAAAGACGGGAGAAAATCCCGCAATTCCTGAGATCGGAGCCGGGAGATATCGGCAGTCCTCGAGTTCGACTTGCAAGCGTGGCAAGACTTTTCTCAAAATGGAGGAAGCGCGATGCGCAAAAGTGCATTCGCATACGGTTTGCTCGCAACAGCCGCGTTCTCGGCGCCCGTCTGGGCGAACGATGACGTGTCCAAGTTGTCGAGCGATCCGAATAACTGGGCCCAGCAGTCCGGCGATTATGCCGGTACGCGGTATTCGACCCTGGACCAGATCAACACTGAAAACGTTGGTCAGCTGAAAGTGGCGTGGACGTTCTCGACGGGCGTTCTTCGTGGTCACGAAGGCGGCCCGCTCGTTATCGGTGACACGATGTACCTTCACTCGGCGTTCCCGAACATTGTGTTCGCTTTGAACCTCGCCGACGAGCAGAAGATCATCTGGAAGTATACGCCGAAGCAGGACCCCTCGGTCATCCCCGTGATGTGCTGTGACACGGTTAACCGTGGCGTGCAGTATGCCGAAGGCAAGATCTTCCTCCATCAGGCCGACACCGCTCTCGTCGCTCTCGACGCGAAGACCGGTAAGGAACTGTGGAAGGTGATCGACGGCGATCCCAAGAAGGGCGAAACGGGCACAGGTGCTCCGCTCGTCACGAAGGACAAGGTCATCATCGGTATCTCGGGCGCTGAGTTCGGCGTTCGTTGCCACGTGACTGCCTACGACATCAACAGTGGTAAGAAGGTCTGGCGCGCCTACTCGATGGGCCCGGATTCTGACATCCTCGTTGATCCCGAGAAGACCACGTCGCTCGGCAAGCCGGTCGGCAAGGACTCCTCGCTCAAGACCTGGAACGGCGATCAGTGGAAGATCGGTGGCGGTTCGACCTGGGGCTACATGGCCTTCGATCCTGAACTCAACCTGATCTACTACGGGACGGGCAACCCATCTACCTGGAACCCTGCACAGCGTGCGGGACCGGATGGCAAGCCGATCGACCAGAAGTGGTCGATGACCATGTTCGCTCGTGACGTCGACACCGGTGTGGCCAAGTGGGCATACCAGATGACGCCGTTCGACGAGTGGGACTATGACGGCATCAACGAGCCGATCCTTGCTGAACTCGATTTCGATGGCACGAAGCGTAAAACGGCAACTCACTTCGACCGTAACGGCTTCGGCTATACCTGGGATCGTGCAACGGGTGAGCTTCTCGTCGCTGAGAAGTATGACCTCGCCACGAACTGGGCAACCGGCATCGACATGGACAAGTCCTCCAAGGACTACGGCCGTCCGATCCGCGTTGCGAAGTACTCGACGTTCAAGAACGGCGCAGACTTCAACACGAAGGGCGTTTGCCCTGCAGCTCTCGGCTCTAAGGACCAGCAGCCTGCTTCGTACTCGAAGCTGACCGGCTTGTTCTACGTTCCGACCAACCACGTTTGCATGGACTACGAACCCTTCAAGGTTTCGTACACGGCTGGTCAGCCTTACGTTGGCGCCACGCTCTCCATGTTCCCGGGTCCGGATGAACCGAAGCGTATGGGTAACTTCATTGCTTGGGACGGCACAAAGGGCAAGATCGTATGGTCGAAGCCTGAGCAGTTCTCGGTATGGTCGGGCGCTCTGACCACCGCTGGCGGCGTTGCCTTCTACGGCACGCTCGAGGGCTACTTCAAAGCCGTCGATCAGAAGGATGGCAAGGAGCTCTTCAAGTTCAAGACGCCGTCGGGCATCATCGGCAACGCTATGACTTACAGCCACGGCGGTAAGCAGTACGTTGCAGTGTTCTCGGGCGTTGGTGGTTGGGCCGGTATCGGTCTTGCTGCTGGCTTGACGAACCCGACCGATGGTCTCGGTGCAGTCGGTGGCTACGCTGGCCTCTCTGAGTACACGAACCTTGGTGGCTCGCTCACCGTGTTCGCTCTCCCATAGGGCGCTCGCCTTAGAAATAGGGGAGCCGGTGCAGGGAAACCTGCGCCGGCTCTTTGCCGTGCGGCCACACATCAGCCAACCCTGGCTTTTCAAAAGAACGGCGCGACAAGTGGCGATATTCTTTCGCCCTGGAACGCGGCGCAAGAAGCAGGAAGCGTTCGGCGAACGGCGGCTCACCATCCACGATCTCATTAAGACGGATTTAGGAACGGTCAGTGCGGTGGTGACCCACGCGATTCAAACGACAGGATGAAGAGGAACATCGTGAACAAGTTCAGTAAGAGATTGGCATTCGCGCTGGTGGCTTGTGCCGCTGCCGGAGCTGCTGCTTGCCAGGAGCAGAACAAGCCCGAAGAAAAGGCTGCCGCTTCGACACCCGCACCGGCTCAGACAACGGAAGCTGCTCCGGCGCCAGAAGCCAAGCCTGAGGCTGCCGCGACGCCCGCCGCCGAGCCCGAGAAGAAGGCAGAAGCACCTGCCGCGCCGGCCCCGGCTCAGCCGGAGCAGGTCGCGCAAGCTGAACCCGCTGCTGCTCCGGCCGCCGACGCTGCCGCTCCCGCGGAGGAAGCCCCCCCTGGATCGCGTAAGCCTGATGGTGATGCCGTCTTTCCGAATCCGGTCAGCGAACTCGCCAAGAGCGAAGGCATCAAGTTCGAAGATGGCCGTTATCGCAACAAGGACGGCGATCCCGTGCCGGTTGTCACGAAGGACTACACGGTCGACTGGGGCACTTGGAACGGCTTCCGCCGGTATCACGATGCCTGCCACGTTTGCCATGGCCCGAATGCTCTCGGCAGCACCTTCGCTCCATCGCTTGCCGACAGCCTGAAGACGATGGATTACAATACGTTCATCGGGACGGTCTCGAGCGGCCGCGTCGTCAACCGCGCCGGTACGGAATATGTCATGCCGGCGTTCGGCGAAGACAAGAACATCATGTGCTACATCGACGATATCTACACGTACATCAAGGCACGTTCGCAGAACTCGATCGACAGCCACACGGGTATGCCTGCCGGCCGTCCGAATGGCCGTGAAGATATCTCGCCCGAAGCCAAAAAGGCTGCGGAAGAATGCACGGGCTGAGGATCTGGAATTTCATCCAGTCCTCATCATATAATTGTTAGTCTGGAGCGCGTCGGCGTCGCTCCGGGCTGACAGTAAATTAGGTCATTGAGAAGATTCAGGGGGGCGGGTCGCGATTGCGACGTGCCCCCCCTCCATATCGGGAGCCGCGACGTTCACGCCGCTATAACAAAAAGGTTATCAACGTGAGGAAACAAGCGCTCAGCGTTTCATTCTTTTCAGCGCCTGCATTGGCTCTGGGAATTACCGTTTCGATATTTGCTTTTCCCGTTCGTTCAAACGCCGCCGACGTGCCGAAGGCAGATCTGGTCAACAGGCAACAGCTTCGCGTTTGCGCCGATCCGGCCGATCTCCCGTTCTCGAACGACAAGGGGGAGGGCTTTGAAAACAAGATCGCCAACATCATCGGCGAGGAGCTGAAGCTTCCGGTCGTCTATACTTGGTTTCCCAAGGCAACGGGCTTCGTTCGCATGACACTTGGCGCCAAACGATGCGATCTCGTCATCGGATGGGGGCAGGGCGATGACATGGTGCTGAACACGAACGCGATCTACCGTTCGACGTCGGCGCTCATCTACAAGAAAGGCACCGGACTCGACGGCGTCGACTCGCTCGCCGATCCTCGCCTCCAGGGCAAGAGAATCGGCGCCCAGCAGGCCTCGGCAGGGGCAACGCTCGCTGCAAAGTACGGGCTGATGTCCAACGTGCACGGCTACCCGTTGATGGTCGATCGCCGCTACGCAAACCCCGCTGAAGACATGATCAACGACATTCGCAAAGGCGAAGTCGACGCTGGAATTTTGTGGGGGCCGATCGCTGCTTACTGGGCGTCGCGGGACGGCGAGCCGCTCGTTGTCATTCCTCTTGTCAAAGACTCCGGTGCAGCCAGAATCGCATTCCGCATTACGATGGGTGTGCGTAACGGCGACGATGCCTGGAAGCGACAGCTCAACGACGTCATTCGCAAACGGCAGGGCGATATCGACAAGGTGCTGCTCGATTACGGCGTGCCGCTGTTGGTCGATGACGATACGTCGACAGAGATGATCACAAAGCCCCGAACGTCGGCTTCGGCTGAGCCGGCTCCGGCGCCGACTACGCCTTAAAAGACGCGAGACGCCAACTCGGAAGCGGCGGATTTATTCGCCGCTTCCCGATCGTTCCACTTCTTACTCCCTTACTCCGGGCAATTTGAAAGTTTCCCGTCAAAGATGCTGATGCCTCGCGCGCTGATGATCGTCGCGTTGATCGTTACTGCAGCGCTTTGGATGCCGGTTGCAGGCACCCTCGCCGTGTCGGCGGAAGAGGATGTTTCCGGTCCTGCACCCATCGGCGAGGCGCCGCCTGAGCCTCAGTCCTACCGGACGGACAATTATCGCAAGCCCGTTCCACTGACGCTCAAAGGCGCGACGGTGCTGTCCGACAGCGAGGCAATGAAAATCTGGACTGCGAAGACTGCCGTTTTCATCGACGTCTATCCGCATGCGCCGAAACCGGAGGGCCTGCCTGCCGGTACGATCTGGCGGGACACGTCGCACATGACAATCGAAGACGCCGTATGGCTTCCGAACGTCGGCTACGGCGTTCTGTCGGTAGATGCGGCTCGCTATTTTCAACGAAACCTCGAGATGCTGTCGAAGGGCGATAAGACGAAACCGCTCGTCTTTTTCTGCCTGAAGAATTGCTGGATGAGCTGGAACGCCGCAAAGCGCGCATTGAGCTACGGATATACCAACGTCGATTGGTATCGCGACGGCAGCGACGGCTGGCAGGAAGCCGGCGGCCTCGTCGTCGACGCTCACCCATTGCCTTGAGCTTCGAGCAGCGCCGAGGCGGGCTCTTGCTGCAATCGCCGGCGCCGTGAAGTCAATTTGATCGCAATGTGTCGCACCGGTTGCCACCCCGGTGCCACCGTTTCGAGGTGGATCGGATGTTAACGGCTTCGGGTGCGATCCGGTTGCGGGTTGTTATACGAGGCGACGGGGTGGTGTATTGCGCAGCGCGGTGTAGATTTCGCGCAGAACGCAATCTCTCATCCAGAGAAGCGGGGATAGAGTGACACTTAACGAACTGGCGATCCTTCTGGCCGCCTTGGCGCTAGCCGCGCCGCTCGCGCGATTTTTCGGTATCGCCGCTGTTCTTGGCTATCTGGTCGCGGGTGTTCTCCTCGGGCCATACGGCGTCGGGCGGCTCTTCTCAGAGCATGACGCGCAGCAAGTTTTGCACTTTGCGGAATTCGGCGTTGTTCTCCTGCTGTTTTTGATCGGATTGGAGCTGCGCCCCAAGCGACTTTGGGCAATGCGCCAGGCCATCTTCGGCATCGGCACATTGCAGGTGGCAATCACCTCGGTCGCTCTCGCGTTCGTTGGCATGCTGTTTTTCGGAAGCCAGTGGCAGCCTTCGCTGTTTGCGGGCGCGGCTCTAGCGCTTTCGTCGACGGCCTTTGCTCTTCAGGTGCTCGAAGAGAACAACGAACTTTCGACCCGCCACGGCCGGCTCGGTTTCTCGGTGCTTTTGTTCCAGGATCTTGCCGCCATTCCGCTGATTGCGCTTGCGCCCTATTTCGCGGTGACGGCTGCCAAGGCGGTGCCGGTCATCGATTACTTTGCGTTCGCCAAGGGGCTCGGCACAATCGTTCTGGTCGTCGTCGTCGGGCGTTACGTGCTTGACGGCTTTTTGCGTCTCGTCGCGTTGTCGCGCGTGAAGGAGGCCATGACGGCGGCCGCGCTTCTGACGGTCGTCGGCGTCACGCTGATCATGGAAGCCGTCGGCCTATCGGCGTCGCTCGGCGCTTTTATTGCGGGTGCTCTGCTTGCCGAGAGCAGTTATCGCCATGAGCTCGAGGCCGACATCGGTCCCTTCGAAGGCCTGCTGCTCGGGATCTTCTTCACGGCAATCGGCATGTCGCTGAACCTTGGACTTCTGGTCGCCGAGCCGGTGCTGATCATATCGCTGACGCTGACGCTAATCGTCGTCAAGGCGATCGTTCTGTTCCTGTTGGGGCGTTGGCAGGGACTTGAGGCCGGACCTGCGCGCCGGTTGGCGTTTGCCCTGTCGCAAGGCGGCGAGTTTGCGTTCGTGTTGCTGTCGGTCGGGCAAGCGGCCGGCGTTCTCGGCGGTAACCCATCGCAAATTCTCGCGGTTGTCGTCACGTTGTCGATGGCGATGACGCCGGTGCTGCTGCTGCTCGACCGCAGGCTTTCGGCGAAGGCGAAGGCGCCGACGCGCCCCTTCGATACGTTGCCGGAAAACGACGGACACGTCGTGATCGCCGGGTTTGGACGGTTCGGACAGATCACGGCCCGCGTGCTGCGCGCGAAAGGTATTCCTTTCACGGCGCTGGACATCAGCGTGGAGCAGGTGGACTTCGTCAGACGCTTCGGCAACAAGGCCTTCTTCGGTGATGCCAGCCGGCCCGAGGTGCTGGAGGCCGCGCAGATGGACAAGGCGCGAGCGTTCGTGCTCGCGATCGACGACGTCGAAGCCTCAATGCGTGCGGCGGAATACGTCAAGAAGCAGTATCCGCACGTGCCGATCTACGCGCGTGCGCGCGACCGCATGCACGCGTACCGGTTGCTCGACCTCGGCGTTGCAGCGATCCGGCGCGAGACCTTTTTGGCCTCTTTGGATCTGACACGATCGTTGATGCTTGGTCTCGGATATTCCGAACGGGTCGCGAGCCGCATCGTCAAGACCTTCCGGGATCATGACGAGCGACGTCTCAACGAAGACTACAAGCTGTCGTCAGACGTCGAGAAGCTTCTGGAGCGGGCGCGCACGTCGCAGGCGATGCTCGATAAGCTATTCCGCGAGGACGAGGTCGAAGAGGCAAAGCTCGCCCACGCCGAGAAGGGCCAGCGTGAGGGCAAGGGTTCCCGTGACGCCAAGGCCAAGGCCGACGTCATCGACCCTTAAGCGTGACACTTGGTCCCCTCCGGGATTGGGTCCGGGGGGGCGGTTTTTGCCGTGCACCAGGGGTCTCGCTGCGGTAGACGGGGCCGTAATCCCCCGGTAAATGTCCCCTCGACCTTACGGCGGCGCCAGCGGCGCTCAAGAAAACGGATTCACCAATCGAATGAGTAAAGCCCAGATCAAGGCCGACACGGCGCCGGCAGCAAGCCTCGGGGAAATGGCCAACGCCATCCGCGCCCTGGCGATGGATGCCGTTCAGGCGGCCAATTCCGGTCATCCCGGGATGCCCATGGGCATGGCCGATGTCGCGACCGTTTTGTTCACCGAAGCGCTGAAGTTCGATTCGAGTGCGCCCGAATGGCCGAACCGCGATCGATTTGTCCTGTCGGCCGGTCACGGGTCAATGCTTCTCTATTCACTCCTCTATCTGACCGGCTACCCCGGCATGACGATCGAGGAGATCAAGAACTTCCGTCAATTCGGTTCGAAGACCGCGGGTCATCCCGAATATGGCCACGCACCCGGAATTGAGACGACGACGGGCCCGCTCGGGCAGGGGCTCGCCAACGCCGTCGGTATGGCGCTGTCGGAACGTTTGCTCGCGGCGCGCGTCGGCTCCGAACTCATCGACTATCATACGTACGTCATCGCCGGTGACGGATGCCTGATGGAAGGCATCAGCCAGGAAGCCATTTCGCTCGCTGGGCATCTGAAGCTCGGCAAGCTGATTGTGCTCTGGGACGATAACTCGATCACCATCGACGGCGCCACGAGCCTCTCGGTCTCAGATAGCGAAGTGAAGCGCTTCGAAGCTTCGGGCTGGCACACGGCGAAGGTAGACGGCCACGATGCGGCGGCCGTCTCGGCGGCGATCAAAGCGGCCAAGGCCGATCCGTCGAAGCCGTGGCTCATCGCCTGCAAGACGCAGATCGGATACGGCTCGCCGAACAAGGCCGGTAAATCGTCCGCTCACGGCGAACCGCTTGGCGCCGAGGAGATCAAGAATACGCGCGAGAAGCTCGGCTGGCCGTATGGGCCGTTCGAGGTTCCTGATCACATCCTCGCCGCCTGGCGCGGTGTTGGCCGGGCGCACGAGAAGTCCCGCGCCGAGTGGGCAAAGCGCGTATCCGCTGCGAGCCCGGAAGCGAACGCACTGATCGCGGGGCGCGATACGAAAGCCGTCGTTGCGAAGGCGATTGCAGAGGCGAAGGCCGCTTTCACGAGCGATACCGCAAAACGCGCGACGCGTGTCTGGTCGCAGTTGACGATCGAGCGGCTCGTGCCGGTTCTGCCGGAATTGATCGGTGGATCCGCTGATCTCTCGGGATCGAACGGCACGCGGACGAAGCAACACAACTCCGTGACGCCCGAGAACTTCTCAGGCAATTACATCCATTACGGCGTTCGCGAGCACGGCATGGCCGCGGCGATGAACGGGCTCGCGCTCTCAGGGTCGTTCATTCCGTACGGCGGGACGTTCCTCGTTTTCGCGGATTACTGCCGTCCTTCCATTCGTCTCTCGGCTTTGATGCAGCAGCGCGTGCTTTACGTGCTGACGCACGACTCCATCGGGCTTGGTGAAGACGGGCCGACGCATCAGCCCGTGGAGACCCTGAGTTCGCTCCGCGCGATCCCGAACGTGAATGTGTTTCGTCCGGCTGACGGCGTCGAAACGGCAGAGTGCTGGGAGCTTGCGATTGCGTCCGAAGCGGCGCCGTCGGTTCTTGCCCTGTCGCGGCAAGCGGTTCCAAATCTTCGTGCTGTCGGCGCTGAAAACCTCAGCGCGAAGGGCGCGTATGTTTTGAAGGCCCCAGAAGGCAAGCGCGACGTGACGTTGCTCGCCACCGGCTCCGAGGTTGGCCTCGCGGTCGAAGCGGCTGCGGCTCTCGCAAAGGATGGCATCAAGGCCGCCGTCGTCTCGATGCCGTCGTTCGAACTCTTCCGCGCTCAGTCTGAGGCCTATCAACGCGAAGTCCTTGGCGACGTGCCGCGGATTGCAGTCGAGGCGGCCACCGCACAGTCGTGGTACGAATGGCTTCGCAATCCGTCCGACGTCTTCATCGGCATGCATGGTTTCGGCGCGTCGGCGCCCGCCGGCAAGCTCTATGAGCATTTCGGCATCACCGCTTCGCACGTAGCAGAAGCGGCGCGCGGCGCGATTTCGAAATCCGCATGACGAGCTGACAAACACGCATTTGATACCGGAATGGACGCGGAATGAACCTCGACAAGCTGAAGACGACGGATGGGATCGACGTCGAAGGTAAACGGGTTATCGTTCGAGCCGATCTCAACGTTCCGGTGAGAGACGGGAAAGTTACGGACGCGACGCGCCTGGAGCGGCTGCTGCCCGGCATCAATGCCCTGGCCAATCGTGGCGCGAAGGTCATCGTGATCTCGCACTTTGGACGGCCGAGGAATGGTCCTGAAGCCGAGCTATCGTTGAAGCCTGTCGCCGAGATGATGCAGCGCCTGCTCGGGCGGCCGGTTGCATTCGGCGGCGACAGCATCGGTGCGGAAGCCGCGAGTGCCGTCGGCAAGCTGAAGAACGGCGATGTCGCGCTTCTCGAGAACCTGCGTTTTCACAAGGGCGAAGAGAAGAACGATCCGGCCTTCGCGGGAGAGCTTGCGAAGCTTGGCGACATCTTCGTGGGTGATGCGTTTTCGTGTGCTCACCGCGCGCATGCGTCGACCGAAGGATTGACGCATTTTCTTCCGTCATACGCCGGGCCGCTTCTCATGGAAGAGATCAACGCCCTCAGAACCGCACTCGAAAAGCCCCAACGGCCGACAGCTGCGGTCGTCGGCGGCGCCAAGGTTTCGACGAAAATTCCGGTTTTGACGAACCTCGTTGCGAAGGTCGACAGCCTGATTATCGGCGGCGGCATGGCGAACACGTTTCTCCAAGCGCTGGGCGTGGCCGTCGGCAAATCTCTTGCTGAACCGGAGTTTCATGCCACCGCGCGAGACATCATGGCTGCCGCGAAGCAGAAGGGCTGCGAAATCGTGCTGCCGGTCGATGCGGTCGTTGCGCGCGAATTCAAGGAAGGCGCTGCTAGTGAGATCGTTCCGATCGATAGCGTGCCATGCGATGCGATGATCCTCGACGTCGGTCCGAAATCCGTTGCGCGCACCAGTGAACTCCTCGATCACACCAAAACGCTGCTTTGGAACGGCCCGCTCGGAGCGTTCGAAATTGCGCCTTTCGGCGAGGGTACGTTTGCGCTGGCCCGCGCTGCCGCTCAATTGACGAAAGCAGGAAAGCTCGTTTCGGTCGCCGGCGGCGGAGATACGGTCGCGGCTTTGAATTCGGCCGGTGTGGCGGACGATTTCACCTATGTCTCGACCGCGGGTGGTGCTTTCCTGGAATGGCTCGAGGGCCGCGAATTGCCAGGCGTCGCGGCGCTCGCGCGCTGACGGCTGATCGGCCCGCGAGAGAGCCAAGCGTTAGGAAGTAGGCTGTAATGCTCGCAGATGCTCATATCTATCTCGGCGTAGCTCTGGCGGGTCTCGCGAGCTTCCTGTCGCCGTGTGTGCTGCCGCTCGTGCCGCCCTATCTCGGTTATATCGGCGGGACGACGCTCGATCAGCTAACGGGCGACGAAAAGATAGACCGCGCCGTATGGATGCGCGTCGTCATTTCCGCGGTGTTTTTCGTCCTGGGGTTCACGACGATATTCGTCAGCCTGGGCGCCGGAGCGAGTTCGATCGGTCAGGTGCTGCTCTCTTATCGCGCGTCGCTCGGTACGCTTGCCGGTATCGTCATCATTCTGTTCGGTCTGCACTTCCTCGGAATTTTCCGCATCCATCTTTTCTACAATGAAGCGCGATATTCGACCGCCGCAAAGGAATCGAGCTTCCTCAGCGCCTACGTCATGGGGCTCGCGTTCGCATTCGGGTGGACGCCGTGCATCGGACCGGTGCTTGCGACGGTTCTGACGCTTGCCGCGAGCGAGTCGAACCTCTCGGCTGGCGTCAGTCTGCTTCTCGCCTATTCGCTCGGTCTCGGTATCCCGTTCATCCTTGCCGCTATCGCGATACGGCCCTTCCTCGGGTTCATGAAGCGGTTCAAGCGCCATTTCGCAACGCTCGAAAAAGTCATGGGGCTGCTGCTGGTCGTAACGGGCCTGCTGTTCGTGTTTGGTGCACAGAACTGGTTCAGCCAATGGATGATCGAGAACTTCCCTGCGCTGGGCAGAATTGAGTCCCTGGTCACGCCCTCTGATCTCAGTTCGGAGATTTTGAAAAAGGGAACGCCCTGACGCGGGACCCCAGCTCGTCACCCAGCTAATCAAATGAAGCCATTGGAATGAAGATGATGGCCGCCGAGACTGTTCCGATCGCGCTTACCATCGCTGGGTCCGATCCTTCCGGGGGCGCCGGTATTCAGGCCGATCTGAAAACGTTTTCCGCTTTCGGAATCTACGGTGCGACTGTCATCACGGCGTTGACGGCGCAGAACACGCTCGGAGTGACGGGCGTTTTTCCGATATCACTCGACTTCATTGCGGCGCAGTTTCGCTCGGTTGTTTCCGATCTCGTCGTGTCGGCCATCAAAACAGGAATGCTCGGCGACGCAGCGACCGTGGAAACGATCGCGCGCCTTCTCGCGGATGTTCCGGCTGTGCCCGTGATCGTCGATCCGGTCATGGTCGCGACGAGCGGGGATGTTCTTCTCTCGCCCGATGCCATCGACGCGGTACGCGGTGCGTTGCTTCCGAGGGCTCGCCTGATTACGCCGAACATTCCTGAAGCCAGCCGATTACTCGATGGTCCGCTGGCTGAGACCGAAGCAGATATGCGCGTGCAAGCCGAAGCGTTGATGAAATTCGGTTGCGCCGCGGTGCTTCTCAAAGGCGGTCATGGAACTGGGGCGGAAGCCGTGGATGTTTTCTTCGACGGACAAGAGCATCATGTTTTTCGCCGGCCGCGCGTCGCGACGCGGAATTCGCACGGCACGGGTTGCACGTTATCGGCGGCGATAGCTGCCGGCCTCGCGCAGGGGAAATCGATGCGAGACGCAGTGGAAAACGCAAAGCTCTTCGTCTGGCATGCGTTGTTTGCCGGTGCACAGATGCATATCGGCAAAGGCAACGGGCCGGTCGACCATAATTTTGCGCTGAGGAAAGCGTAGCTTCTCCATTCGGGGCGCGTACTTCCTAGTCGCGCCTTCAAGGCCTGTTGCGAGCGAGCATCTAAGCGCTTCGACTCGCACGTCAGGGGGAGCGTCAAGGCTTGCGCCCCATCTAGGACTTTGGCAGCTTGCGCGCGAGTTTGGCATAACGCCGTTCACAGACTCCGGGGGGAGCGCCAAGCTAAGTTTCGAGGGATTGAAACGGGGCTTGGCAAGAACCGGTCCGCCTACGGCGGGCCGGTTTTTTGTTGCCGCTGTTCTTGTTGCTCAAGTGGCACAGGAGAGAGGTTTCGATCCCGTTGAGTGTTTCCCCGCGTGGAGGTAGGCAAAGATACAAGTATTGTGAGGACTAGGGTAAACGCCGTCTGAGGCGTCGGGGGCAAGTACATGCGACACTCAAAAAAGAGAGCAGGGAAACCGCTCCATCTCGCAGTCATTGGCGCAGTTGCTGCTGCGACTTGGTCGAGCGCGGCGTCGGCGGGCGGTTTCGACATTCATGAGCAGTCTACTGTCTTTCTCGGGTCGGCTTCGGCAGGCGCGGCGGCTGGCGGCAGCCTCGGTTCGATGTTCTGGAACCCAGCAGCTACGGCGCAGTTTCCGGGGCTGAATTCGGAATCGTCCTACACGCTGATTTTGCCGTACGCCAATGTCGACATTACAAGCTCGCCACACGGTCCGGGCAGCAGCGGCAACATCGGCATCGACGCGACGACAAGCGCGAGCTATGGCGCCTATCAGATTTCGAAAGATGTTTGGCTCGGCATCGCAATCAACTCGCCGTTCGGCTTAGCGTCGAAGCCCGATAATGTCGGTTACCCCGGCTCGTACTTGGGCGTCACCAGCAAGCTCCTCACGGTGAACGCCAATCCGACGATTGCGTACCGTATCGCGCCGGGTATCACGATCGGTGCCGGTGTGCAGATCGAATGGGCCCAAGCGAAGGTGCAATTCCGTGATCCCGCGGGTCCAGGTATAGCCCAATTCGGCGGCACCGATTGGGCGTTCGGCGGCACGGCCGGCATTACACTCGAGCCCAGAGATGGCACGACCATCGGCCTCGGTTATCGCTCGCAGATGACGCATGATCTCGAAGGCACCTTTCATTCGGCGCTGCTCACTGGCGGGACAAATGTGCCTGCAGTCGGGACGTTGAATCTCCCTGATATCGTGACGTTGAGCTTGCGGCAGGTCATGACGCCGACGA
Source organism: Hyphomicrobium sp. ghe19 (assembly GCF_902712875.1). Taxonomy (NCBI): domain Bacteria; kingdom Pseudomonadati; phylum Pseudomonadota; class Alphaproteobacteria; order Hyphomicrobiales; family Hyphomicrobiaceae; genus Hyphomicrobium; species Hyphomicrobium sp. ghe19. The sequence goes on from NZ_LR743509.1 coordinate 1,663,254, forward strand.
CGCGGCTTCTGGGCACCGCCCAATGGACGAACTGGAGCAGGTTCAAGGATCTTCCGCTTTCGACGCCCATCGGTTCTTTGGCGCTTGATGCGAATTGGAAGGATGGCTGGTTCTTCTCGGTCGGCGGTGAATACGATTATTCTCCGCTGCTCACACTTCGCAGCGGTGTCGCTTACGAGATGTCGCCCATCGATGATGCCACCGGCAGGCTCGTTCAAATACCGGATAACAATCGCGTTTGGTTGAGCATCGGTGCTAGCTACAAGTGGAGCGATTCCATAACACTCGATGCGGGGTACTCACACATTTTTGTCCAGGATGGCGGTGTCAACCTGGAGCCAGCGATCGGACCCGGGCCATACATCGGAACGGCCCAGGCATCGATCGATCTCTTCTCGGTCGGCGTGCGCACGAAGTGGTAGGCGGCGACTTCATCTAAGAATAAGAATAAAAAAAACCGGGCCCAACGAGCCCGGTTTTTTGGTGTCTGCGGATCGAAGAAAGGCTTATGCGGCGTCGTCGACTTTCAGTTCGTGCATGATGCTTTCGAGAATGCCTTCGAGCTTGTTCGCGGATGTTTCGAGCGCGCTTGCCGCTGAAACGACGCGGTTCGATTGGGCGGCCTGAGATTGGCTCATCGCGTAAAGCCGGCCGGCGTTGCGTGCGATTTCCTCGCAGCCCTTCGGATCGAACGGATTAGCCTGAAGCGACCAGGCAATGTCGTGAATATCTTCCGCAGCCTTCAGGATTGCGTGCGACGGCAGAATGCTTTCGTCGACCGCAGGTCTCGCGAGCAGTGCAGCCCGCGTTTCCGCCATCTTCTCCTTAATCGCTTCAATTTCCGCCTTGAGCTGGCCGAGAAGGGCAGGCGGTTCGCGCAGGGAGCTTTGCAGACGTTTGATCGCGTCTTCGAGCAGAGCGCTGTCGAGCCGGCGCGCGCGGCGTCCGTGCTCCGCCAAAAACCAGCGTCCGCGGGCGGTTTCCAGCAGCGTCGTTTCGATAGCCCGGTATTCGGTTTCGGTGTCGCTTGGGATGACCGAGGGAAGAGCCTGCATGGCCGTATTGTGCTCCGCAAAAATCAGCTTAATGGGTTACGCGATTCTCGCACGGCGTAGACACAACCTCCGGGTGAACCGAACGGAACTTAGAGATCATGCTGAGCAGTTCGGCCTTATACGGTGACGTGAGCATTTGAGCATGAGGGACCGAGGTATGGGCGCGGTCACACACGCGAGGTGGAGCTTCGCGGTGCCGGTCGCGTTGTTCTACGCGGCGCTGTTCGTCGTTTACGGAATGAACGTGCCCTTCATGCCGGTCTGGCTGGACTGGCGTGGGCTATCACCCGCCGAGATCAGCGTCATCGTCGCGACGCCTCTCTTTCTTCGCCTGTTCGTCACCCCGGTGATCGCCATGGCGGCCGATCGCGAGGGTGCTCACCGAAGATACCTGATCATTCTCGCCTGGCTCACTTTGGGGTTCGTGCTGGCGCTTGCTGCCTCCCGATCCTTCGGCGGCATTCTTATCTTCGCGACGCTCCTCATGCTGTGCAACTCGACGATCATGCCGTTGATCGAGACGATTGCGGTGAACGGCATGCGCCAACGGGGGCTTCATTATGGCCGTGTGCGTCTCTGGGGTTCCTTGTCGTTCGTCGCTGCCTCTTTCGCCGGTGGGGTGGTCATCAATGCATTCGGAGGTGGCGCCGGTGTTTGGTTGATTGCTTTCGGCTGCGGGTTGACGGTCCTTGCGGGTCACTTCTTGCCAGCGGAAGACCGGCCGGTCGTGCCAGCGAAGCCCTCGGTGCCGCTTTGGCAAGGCGAGGCGCTTCGCGATTTGCTGAGGCAGAGGGCGTTCCTCGTTTTCCTAGTTGCGGCGGGGCTTGCGATCGCGTCCCATGCCGCGTTCTACACCTTCGGCATTTTGATCTGGAGCCAGCAAGGTCTTTCGGCCGCGTGGAGCGGAAGTCTCTGGGCCATCGGTGTCTTTGCCGAGGTTTTGCTGTTTTCGGTTTCCGGTTCCGTCATTCAGCGATTCGGCGCAGCGCAATTGATTGCAGCCGGTGCTGCCGCTGCGATCGTGCGCTGGCTCGTGATGGCGTTCGATCCGCCTCTCGCCGTGCTGCTGCCGCTGCAAATCCTGCATGGCTTGACGTACGGCGCGACGCACATCGGTGCGATCCATTTCATCCACAATACGGTCGATCGGGAGAAGCAGGGTACGGCACAGGCGCTTTATGCGACGATGTCTTCCGGGGTCGCGATGGGTTGTTCGACGCTGATCGCGGGCTGGGCTTACGCGCGTGGCGGATCGATGTCGTATCTCGCGATGGTTGCCATTTCGATGATCTCGCTTGCCGCCGGACTATGGCTCGTCAAGTCGCGCAAGGGCACGGTGTTCGGCGCGGCGAAAGTGGAAACCGCGTAACCGCGCGAACTCAGCCCCAGAGTTGCGGCTCGGGGGGATACATGATCCCGTTTTCTACCCGCATTCCGAATTCTCGATCGCGTGCGAGAAGCAGAGGACCGTCGAGATCGATCCAATCGGCTTCGGAGGCGAGCAGCATCGCAGGGGCGACGGCAAGCGAGGTCGCGACCATCGAGCCGATCATGATCTTGAAGTTCTGCCGTTGAGCAGCCCGCACGAGGCTGATCGCGCCGGTCAATCCGCCGGCCTTATCGAGCTTCACGTTGACCGCATCATAAAGGCCGGCGAGGCGCGGAATGTCGGTGGCCGTATGTACGCTCTCATCGGCACAGATCGGAACCGCACGCTGGATGCGGCGTAAGGGTTCGTCACTGTCAGCGGGAAGCGGCTGCTCGATCAACTCGATGCCGCACTCGGCGGCGACGGACACGAGATGCTGAACCGTTTCGGCTGTCCATGCTTCATTCGCGTCGACGAGGAGGCGCGCATCGGGACGGGCAGCACGAACTGCCCGCATGCGGCTGTCGTCGCCTTCACCGCCAAGTTTGAGTTTCAGAAGCGAAAGGTTCGGCACGCGCGCTGCCTTGTCCGCCATCGTCTCCGGCGTATCGAGGCTGATCGTAAACGCCGTTACTTTCGCCTCTGGCGGCGCGAGGCCGGCGAGCCTCGACGCGCGGATGCCGATGCGCTTGCTTTCGAGATCCCAGAATGCGCAGTCGAGCGCGTTGAGTGCCGCGCCAGGATTGACGTGCTGCGCGAGATCGGTGCGGGTCGAAACGCGGCCGGCCAATGAACGGATGGCTTCGAGTACGCCGGCGACGCTTTCGCCATACCGGGTATAGGGCACCGCTTCGCCGCGACCCCGATGCGTGCCGTCGGAGACTTCGACGACGACGACCTCGGCGGCCGTTCTGGCGCCGCGTGAAATGATGAAAGCTTCCCGAAGCGGCCAGACTTCGGCTCGGGCTTCAATGGTCAGCGCGGTCATCGGTCATCGCCAGATTGGCATCGATCGTACCGACATCGGGTGATCGAAGGAGAAAGGCAAGCCCGCTACCGGATGCGGCCGGCGGCGTGGGCGAGGAACAGATATACCCGGCCGGTTTCCGAAACGAGATGTGTTTGCGCCGTTCGGCCGGATGTGTCGCGGGCTTCCGCTTCCTTGATGATGCGTTCGAAGTCGGACAGATAACGGAAAATCGACTGGGCAAGATCGTTATCGGTTTTGACGCGCGTCGAGATCTCGTCAAAGAGCGTTCGTGCTTCCGGCGCATAGATGCTGCGTACCAGGACGTTGCGCTGGCCCGCACGGATGCGATTCCAAATGGCGCCTGCCGTTGCCTGGTCGAGCGCGCGCGCGATCATGCCGACGTCGAGGCGAACGGGAGCGGGTGCAGGCGGTGGCTCCGGGGCCTGTGCGGGCGCCTCGTCCTCGTGAGAGGCGCGGGCCAATAGATCGCCCAGCGACCATCCTTCGCGTACTTCCTGCTGTGATGCGCCTCTGCCGCGGCTCGGTGCGCTTTCCTGCTGAACGAGGGATGAGGTCAACGATCCGCCGAGGCGGGCCGGAGCCGGGTCGTGGCGGGCCAGATCCGGCCGGATGATTTCGCGCGGCGCGTTGGCGCGCTGGGAAATCTGCGTCAGCTGTTCGATCGCGCGCAACTGATCCTGCAGCGCGCGGCGCATGGATTCCGCGGTTTCGCGCGTGCTCGCCGGCAGGCGTGCGGCTTCCTCGCGGATACGGGCCTGCTCGCGGGCAAGGGTCGCTGCCGCTTCCGCCGCGCGCAGGCGCGTTTCGTCGGATGCCGACGACAAGCGGGTGGTCAGGTTTTCGAATTCCCGCGAGAGTTCGCCCGATACGTTCTGGAAGCGGTTTCTCAAGTCGGAGAGCGCCCGGTCACCCTGGGCTTCCGTCTCGTGCTTGACGCGGTCGAGTTCGGCCATGAGTGCGCGCGAGCGGTTCTCGGCGCTGTCGCGGAGCTCTTCGGCGATGGCTCTCGCCTTGAGTTCGATATTCGAGAACGAGCCTTCGAGGTTCGTCGAGTATCCGGCGATGGTCCGTCCGAATTCGTCGGCCTTGCCGGAGAGGCGGTCGAGTGTGTGCGAGAGTTCAGCGTGCCGCGACTGCAGTGTCGTTTCGATTTTGCTGTTCGCGCTGTCGAGCACGTTCGCGGCGTTGAGAATCTGCTGGCCCTGGTTCTCGAAGCGATCGGTGACGCCATGAATTTGCGAGAACAGATTTTCGGCGACGTTTTGCAGGACGCCGGACTGTTTGGAGAGTCCGTCGATGGCCTTCATCGTCTGGCGCGTGATGTTCTCGCTGGTGCGGCGCACGGCGTTGATGCCGTTCATCACGGAATCGTCGAGTTCGGCTGCCTGATGGGCAATCGTATCGCGGAATGTGCGGGAGTGCAGTTCGAGTGCATTGGTGAGCAGGGAGGCCTTCTCGCTGACCGCGTGATCGATTGCCGTCGTCGAGCGCATGATCTGATCGTCGAAGAGTTCGAGCCGCCGCTGGAAGGCTTCATCGAGAGACCGCGTGCGTTCGACGAGCTGGCCGTCGAGCGCCTGGGCGCGGTTTGAAAGTGTCGTATCGAGTGCGCGGGCGTATTCCTCGAACACGGTCTGCAAATTCTCGGTGCGATTGCCGAGCGTGGTATCGAGCGTCTGCATATAGCCGTCGAACGTTACGCGCATCTGTTCGGTGCGGGCGCCGAGGGCAGTCGAGAATGCCGATGTGTAGTCTTCGAGGACGGACTGCAGTTGCAGCGTGCGCGATCCGACGGCGTTTTCGAAGCGGCCCGTCGCGGTTGCCAAGGATCCTTCGAGGTTGGCGAGATTTTCGCCCGCGTTCGAAATGATGCCGCGCAGCGTCAGCTGCTGCTGCGAAAGCTTTTCGATGAGCGTCGGGATTTCGGTTCCGAGCGTTTTCAGCGTTTCGGTGACGTTGGTAGACGTATCGAGAAGCGCATGACGTTCTCCGCCGAGCTCGTTGATCAACTCGCGGATGCGGCGCTCATTGTGCTCATAGGAGCGCTCGAGTTCCGCGACGTGGTTGTGGACGAGGGCTTCGAGTTCGCCTGCACGGCCGAGTGCTCGCGATACGGCGTCGTTCATGAACGAGACTTGGCGGCGGACCGCTTGGCCGAGGCTCGCGATCGATTGCTCGGCGGTTCTGTCGGGTTCTGCGAGGCGGATCGCGACTTCGCTCATCGTCGCGGATTTGAGCGCGAGCGACGCGATGTGCCAGTTCAGCAGAGCCAGCAGCCAGATAATTCCGATTGGCGCGACAATGGCCGTGATGGTGTAGAACGTCGCCGGCTGCAGCAGCAGCGATGAGAAGGCTTCGCCTGCCTGCCAACCGGGTGCCATCGTCAGTGCGCCGACGGTCAGTCCGACGACCGCCCAGACGGCGCTGCCGATGGCGGCGAAGCGGAAGACTTTGCTCGAGGGCTTTTGCTCAAGCGCGTAGATCAGGCCGCCGATGCTCGGGACGTCGTCGTTGGCCGCGATCTTTCCGCGTACGGGGCCTGCGGGGCGACGGCGCGCAACGCGGCGGGAAGGGGCATCATCGCTGGCGGCTTCGTTGTCGGCCTTCGGCTGTGCCGTTGCCGCAGAGCGCTGCTGATCGTCGCCGAGGAGCGGCGGGGGAAGCGCGAGAGGCGTATCGATGGAGCCCTTTTGGATCGATGCTTGCCCGGCGGGCTGAGCGGTTGCTTGGCGCAAACCGTCGGGAGCGCTCAAGGTAGGCTCCGTCGATGCCGGCTGCGTCCTGCCGCCGATAGCCATGAGCTTCGCAATCTGATCCTGCGACATTGCGCAATGCCCCCCACTCGATCCGGTACGCGACACAAGCCCGTGCGCTTCAGGCCCACCGGAACTCCCATTTCGCACCCTATAAGATTTTTAATTGGTTACAAAATGGAAACACATGGTTAACCATACGGAATGTCTATGCATCTAAGAGACTTAGCGAGTTTGAGGTGCGCATTGCGGCCGGATTGCGGCCGCGGGGTCGCCCGGACAACCCCTGCGGCCTCACGCCAGTAGGTTAAGTAGCGGTTTACGACGATGGCTGAAACACCGCGGCCCGCTTTACTCAGAGTTATTGCGCATTTGCGACCATGATTATTCAAAGGTCGGGCATGGCGAAGCTATGACCGCAGCAATGCTAAGTGCATCGGAATGCGTATCATGGATATCCGACCGGCTCGCGCGTTCGACCTTCAGGCCCCGGAAAACCAGGGCTGTTCGAACGAATTGCCGGTCGATCTCGACCATTTGCGGCGCTACACGCTTGGGGATAAAGCGCTGGAAGACGAGGTTCTCGGGCTTTTCCTTGCGCAACTCCCTGAGACGATAGCGGCTCTCAGGTCGGCCGCTACCGAGCGTGACTGGAAGATGGCCGCGCATACCCTCAAGGGCTCGAGCCGGGCGGTCGGGGCATGGCGGATAGCGCGATTGGCCCAGCAAGCTGAGGCACTTGTTTGCAGCGTCGAGCCCGAAGCGTGCTCGGACGCGATATCCAAACTGGAAGCTGCGGCATCCGAGGCCAGTACGTTTTTCCACCAATCCAGCAAATTAGCTTAAGCATCGGGGCAACAGCATTTGCGCGTCGCAGGGACGCGCGCCCGTTCGGCTTGAAATAGAAGCGGCGTCGATCTAAGTGTGCGCGCTAGCTAATCAACCCAATTCGCTCGAACCTGCCGAATGGCAGCCTTTTCAAGCCACAAGGACGCGCACGCAACCATGACGAAAATAACGTTCATCCAACCCGACGGCGAGAGTCAAACGGTGGAGGCGGAAAACGGTTTGACCGTCATGGAAGCTGCTAAGCTTAACGACATTGCGGGGATCGAGGCTGAGTGCGGCGGCGCCTGCGCTTGCGCGACGTGTCACGTCTACGTGGACGAAGCTTGGCGGGACAAAACCGGCAAAGCTGCCGACATGGAAGAGGACATGCTGGATTTCGCGTTCGATGTCCGCGAAGGCAGCCGGCTCTGCTGCCAGATCAAGATCACGGACGCTCTCGACGGTCTCGTCGTCCGCGTACCGGCGAAGCAGTTCTGACGCATCCTCATTTTAAAACGGACGATCGCAATGATCGAGACTACTTCCGCCGCGCTCGAAGTTTCCGACATCTCCGAAGCGTCTGAAACGTCCGGGCCGATTGAAACCGATGCCGTCGTTATCGGTGCGGGACCGTGTGGCCTCTTCGCCGTTTTCGAATTGGGTCTTCTCGATATCAAGACGCACGTCATCGATATCCTGGACCGTCCCGGCGGGCAGTGCGCGGAGCTTTATCCCGAGAAGCCGATCTATGACGTGCCGGCGCTTCCGGTCGTTACAGGGCAGGAATTGACCGACCGGCTGATGGAGCAGATCAAGCCTTTCGGTCCGCAGTTCCATTTCAACGAGCGCATCGACGGCCTGAGCCGCGAGGCGGACGGCCGCTTCCGTCTCACGACCGACGCCGGAACCGAGTTCCTGGCTAAAGTAGTCGTCGTCGCTGCGGGTGGTGGATCGTTCACGCCGAAGCGGCCGCCGCTCAACGGCATCGAAGAGTATGAAGGCAAATCGGTCTTCTACTCTGTGCGCAAAATCGAAACGATGCGCGGGCACGATATCGTCATCGTCGGCGGCGGCGACAGTGCTCTCGACTGGACGCTCAATCTCGCGCCGGTTGCCAAGAGCTTGACGCTGATCCATCGTCGCGACGAATTCCGCGCGGCGCCGCATTCGGTCGAGAAGATGCGCAAGCTCGTCGAGGAAGCGAGCGTCCGTCTGATGATCGGTCAGGTCACCGCGCTTGAAGGTTCGAACGGTCAACTGACGGCGCTCGACGTCAAGACTGCGTCAGGCACGGAGCGTATTGCCTGCTCGGCCATGCTTCCCTTCTTCGGGTTGACCATGAAGCTCGGGCCGGTTGCCAACTGGGGGCTCAATCTTCATGAGAACCTCATTGCCGTCGATACCGAGCGTTTTGAGACGAGCGAACACGGCATCTTCGCCATCGGCGATATCAACACGTATCCGGGTAAGCTGAAGCTCATCCTGTCGGGCTTCCATGAGGGTGCGCTGATGGCGCAGGCCGCTCATAAGATCGTCTATCCGGACAAGAAGCTGCTGTTCCAGTACACGACGTCGTCATCGAGCCTGCAGAAGAAGCTCGGCGTAAAATAACGCGTTATTTCTCAGCGACGGCCGCGATTTTCGCGCCGTCGCGCATGAGCTGCCGCAACGGTTTCGGCAGCTTTTTGAGCGCGGTCTTGATGCGTGCGCGGAGAAATCCAAGGTAGACCCTTGCGTAGATTTCGCCCCTGAGCGTGAGCGGCATCACCCAATCAACGACGGAATCTGCCTTCTCGCACCAATCGAATTTGTAGTCGTCGCCCGGGGCCAGCATATCGCAGGCTTCGAGGCCTTCAGCGTATCCGTCCTTCAGACTCTGCTCGAGAAGCAAAACACCGGCGCCGGATTTTTCGTACTCGAGATTGAAGGCGATCAAATGCATCGCGATGCGCGCTTTGCAGGCAAAGGATACTTCGAGTGCCGCGATCTGGCCGTTCGATTTGAGAGCCGAGACGATGCATCCGGCCGGTTTCGTCTTGCCTTCGGCTAGATCGGCGAATAGATCCGCCAAGCGCCGATCGGCGATTGCGTTCGACAGCAGGCCGCGGGATTTGAGCCACTCGGATTTGAGTGCGACAGCCTCGACGGCAAGTTGACGTGCTTCCTCTCCGCCACGGAGGCGGAGAAATTGCATCGGGCCTTTTTCTTCGAGCCGGCGGAAGAGACGGCGGCGGTTCTTTCGGGTCTTGCTCGAATAGCGTTGTTCGAAGGCGGGGAAATCCGCAGCCGACGTCAGATCCATGTAGGGCGCGACCAGGCGTTCGGCGGCCGTTGCGCCCAGTTCGTTCATCAGCGGAGTGACGTTCGCGTCGTCGCGGACGCGGCGTAGGCGGAGGATGTCGGCACCGGATTGCGTGCGCAGTAAATCGAAGGCAGTGCGCAGGATCGCATCTTTATCCGGAACGTTCTCGATGAGGGCGTCGCCGTATTGGCTTGCAGATCCTCCCATCCAGAAGACTTGCGTAATCCCGCGCATGCGCTCGGAAACGAGAGGGAACACCATGATGAGGCGATCGTCGCGGCGCGCTGTGATGATCAGAAGTTTCAGGGGACTCGGCCGGCCGTCTCGCTCTTGCAGATAATGATTGGCCCAGTGCCAGCAGAAATTGAAGGTTTGAAATACGTTCGTCGGCTTGCCGGATTTCGCGAAGAGATCATTCCACTCTGTTTCGAGAGCATCGAACGCCGCACGATCCGTTATGAGATCAAATTCGCAAAACGTTGGATGCACGGCCGCGACGGCGCGGGATTTCTCGATGGCTGGCCGCTCGAAAGACGTCAGCGTGCGGGCGGCAGTGGTCATCATGGGCCAGCGCGATCTCGGTGGCGGGGCGGGCCCGCTGTTTCAGGATTTCCTTCTGACGGTGTAACGGGCAAACGTTAGATGAGCGTTACGCGCAATTCTGACCGATGTCCTTACGCGTGTGCGATTTCGAGAAATGCCAGTACAATCAATAAAATAGCGCTCGCGGCGATGAGGACTTTGCCACGCCGTGTGGGGGCTGCGGTTCCCATTACCAGCGCTGCGATGAATACGGCTGCCGATAAAAGATTGATCGGAACGAGTGCCGCCGGGCCAACCGATCCGCGGCTCGCCGGATACTCCAGGCCGATCCAGATGCTGGCCGCGATAGCCACCGAAAGAGCGCCGACGAGGCGAGGCCATAGTCCGGTGGCAGGTCGCGCAAGTCCGGCAATTGCGAGTGCCGAGAGCGGAACGATCAAAAGTACGAACCCAGCGATACCTTTGATGACGATTTCGGCCCAGAGGATCTGCTGCACGCGAACATCCGTCAAAGCGCGATTTCGAGATCAGAGGATTGGTTCGTCTCAGTTCTCGAAGACTTGCTTCATGCGGGCGCCGCCCTCGTCAGAACTGTTCGAACCGCCGCCGCCGCCCCAGCCACTGAGCAGTCCTTCTTCCTCGACGGGTTCGGGCGGCGAGGGCGTGTAGTCACCTGCAAGATGACGCGTCAGCGCGAGTTTGATCTTCGCGACTTTCAGTTCCGAACAATAATCTGCGCCTTTTTCGGCAAGTGACTTGGAGACACCGTTGAAAGCCGTGTCGTAAACCTGCGTGAGCTTCGCGGCATCCGGAGGATTGGCGGCAGCCTCGGACGACAGGAACTGATTTTTAAGTTTCGCTGGATCGAAATTATATCCGCACTTGAGGGCGCGAGCCGATGTCGCTGCAACATCCATCGTTCGCGCGACCGGATCGTTTGGATTGGCGTTTTCTGCAGCCGCTTTCGAGCCGCCTCCCAATAGGGAGCCGGTCGATAGGCTCGGCAGCGATGCGCCGCAGCCCCCAAGGGCCGCAGTCGACACAGCTACGAGAAAGATTTTGACGTGTTTCATTGGGATGTTCCCCCCACCCCGGATTTCTAAGCCATTGTCCCCAGGCCAAGCCCAAGGTCAATAATTAGAATCGAGTTAGCCACATTCGGAGCCTAATTGTTTGTGGCACAACTCGATAGGCCCGTCGCAACTTTACGCACCAAAGTACGTCCGAACAGCGTTCTTAACGCATCAACGCACGCATTCCGGCATCGAGACCGTCGAGTGTCAGGGGAAACATTCGGCCGTCGAGGAGCTGCCGCACGATACCAATGGATGGCGTCCAGTCCCAATGCCGTTCGTCGACGGGGTTCAGCCAAATGGCGTGCTTGTAGATATCGGCGACCCTTTTCAGCCAGACGGCTCCGGGCTCTTCGTTCATATGCTCCACCGAGCCGCCGGGAACCGTGATTTCGTAGGGGCTCATCGAGGCATCGCCGATGAAGATGACCTTGTAGTCGGCAGGGTAGGTGTGGAGCACCTGCCAGGTGTCGATCTTGTTGGTGTATCGTCGGGCGTTGTCTTTCCAGACGCCTTCATAGAGGCAATTGTGGAAGTAATAATATTCGAGATGCTTGAACTCCGCGCGCGCCGCGGAGAACAGGTCTTCGACTTCGCGCACATGATCGTCCATCGAGCCGCCGTTATCGAAGAACATCAGAAGCTTTACGGTGTTGTGCCGCTCGGGGCGGAGACGAACGTCGAGATAGCCCTTCTCGGCGGTGCCGCGGATCGTGCCATCGAGATCGAGTTCGGAAGCGGCTCCGGAACGTGCGAATTGGCGTAGGCGGCGAAGCGCGACCTTGATGGTGCGCGTGCCGATTTCGGCAGTGCCGGCGAGATCCTTGAATTCGCGCTTATCCCAAACCTTGATGGCGCGGCGGTGCCGGCTCTCGTGCTGACCGATGCGAATGCCGGCGGGATTATATCCGTATGCGCCGTAGGGCGACGTCCCGCCGGTGCCGATCCACTTGTTGCCGCCCTGGTGACGTTCTTTCTGTTCGGCGAGGCGCTTCTTCAGCTCCTCCATGATTTTGTCCCAGCCGCCGAGCGCGTCGATCTTCTTTTTGTCCTCTTCGGAGAGGTGCAGCGTGCTGATACGGCGGAGCCATTCCTCGGGGATTTCAGCTTCGATTGCTTCGGGCAAAAGGTCGATGCCTTTGAATACGTGCGCGAAGATCTGGTCGAAGCGATCGAGGTTGCGTTCGTCCTTCACGAGGGTTGCGCGGGAGAGATAGTAGAAATCCTCGACGCGGCCGCCTGCGATACCGGTGCCGACAGCCTCGAGCAGCGTCAGGTATTCTTTCAGCGTCACCGGAAGTTTGGCTGAGCGGAGCTCAGTGAAGAAAGTCTCGAACATGTTAGAGAAATAAGCACTTTTGCGCGCCGGGACAATGCGCCAAGGGGCCCAAAACGCGAAGAAGCCGCCCAGTGGGCGGCTTCTCGTATTGAGTAGTTACGGCGGGAGATCAGTAGTTGATTAGAGCGCCGAACGATACGTATTGGAAGTCGTCGAACCTAATATCGCTGTTGTCATCATATTCGAGATGACGATACTTGATCCACATCGACATTGCTGCAGCGTCGATCTCCTGGACGATACCGAGGCCCCATAATTTGGTGGTGTCCTTATTCGCAGCGCTGAAGTCCCCGAGAGCGGTGAAACCATCGACACCCGACGAAGCGAAGATGCCTTCACCGTGAGCGTGCTCATACTCGCCGTAGAGGATGGTGTGACCCAGCGGGTTCCAGCGCTGGCGGATGCCACCCTTCAGGTACCAGGTTTCGGACTGGCCTCTGCTGCCGGTCAAGTTCGTCGGATCGTCGTAGTCATTGTGACCGTAGGCGCCGTAGATCCACAAGCCGGTCGGAACGTGCTCGGCGTACCCACCAGCCTGGAAGTACTGCTGTGTGTTATTCAGGACGACGAAACCGCTAGATGTGTTGCAGCACAGCTCGTCGGTGCTTTCGGAATAGGACGCGACGGCTGCAACCTTGATGCTGTTCCATTCGCCAGCGTAGCGACCGGTGATGGCCCAGAGGTCGTCCTCACCCCACGATGCGGATACAGAGAAGCCCCCGAAGGTCGGCGAGTCGTAGCGAACGACGTTACGCGGGACGCCCGCGCAGTCACCCAAAGCACCGCCCCAGCTCTGGCAGTAATTGCCACCCCAGACCGCGGGCGACAGAGAGCCCGAACCCTTTTCGCGGATAAAAAAGCTATTGTAGTCGAAGGCCACCCAGTTGGCGGGAACGAGAGTGCCCGAACCGTCAACGAGGATTGCCGAGTTATCGGCCGCGTCTGACTGTTTACCGACCGAGACCTTACCCAGCTGATCGCTCTTGACGAACCAGAACGACTGCAGCGTGCTGACGCCATTGACCGTGGCGGGCCTGAGCAGAGCGTTCGGACCGTCGACGACGTTCTGACTTGTCGTCAAGCTATCTGAGCCGACAGCTTCGAGATGTAGAACGTAACCAGCGTACCAACCCGGAAGAATTGTTGCCTGGCCCGTGAACTTCACGTGGCTGGCAATCGTCGAACCAAGGTCAGTGACGTATGTATTCGTCTCACGGCCGTCGTCCCACCACATGACCTGCTGGCCGACCCAGCCGGAGACCGTGAGTGAGACCTTGCGGTTGCCCTTCCGCGCCGTGGTTGCTTCTAGTTCTGCGATTCGCTCCTCGAGATCTGCGCAGCAGTTGCCGCCTAGGTCCGCAGCAGAGGCGCTCGTGGCGAGACCGCCAGCGAGGACGCCTGCAGCGACCAGAGCGCCTACCCGAAATTTCGTCATTTCACCCTTCTCCCGTCTTCAGCACTTCTAGTCCTGGACGCGGTACTTCGGCGTTTGCCGCAGTCGGCCACTGATGGAGGAGCCCGTTGCGGGACACCGGCAAGTGACTTCGCCGCTTGAGGGGGAGATTAGCGATTCGCGACTGCGCAACAATTCAGGTTTGCGATTCGCAGGTTTATTCTTGGCAGGTGCAAGAAAACCTCATTTAATTCAATTGTCCGAGTGCGGACGAAAATCCGAGCTTTAAAACAGAGCGTTGGTGAATTCGGCAATGATCGGATCGCAACATGTGCTTGTTGCGTCTATGCCACAGCGGCGAAATTGTGAGACACAAAAAAAGGCCGCCCAAATTGGGCGGCCTTCCTATTTCTGGAATGTGGTGGTCGGATCAGTAGTTGATCAGAGCACCTACACCGACGTACTGGAAGTTGTCGTAGCGCGTGCCTTCAGTGTTGTTATCTTCGTAATCAAGGTGACGATACTTGATCCACATCGACATGGCAGCCGCGTCGATTTCCTGGACGATACCCGCGCCCCAGACCTGAGTGCGATCGCGTGTTGAACCGCTCTGAGGACCGCCGTCGTTCAAGATGTCCTGGGCAACGCCAGCGATCGCCGACTGAGAGAAGATACCGGAGCCCTTAACGTTCTCATACTCGCCGTAGAGAACGGTGTGGCCAAGCGGGTTCCAACGCTGACGGATACCTGCCTTGCCGTACCATGTCTCGTTCGAACCGGCGTCGACATCGTAATCGCCATGGCCGTATGCGCCGTATGCAAACAAGCCCGTCGGGACGTGTTCAACATATGCACCAGCTTGGAAGTAGCGATAGGTCGAGTTGTTGATGAAGTTGATGCCTTCGTCGGTGCTTTCGAAGTACGATGCTACGCCAGCAACCTTGAAGTCAGCCCATTCGCCAGCGTAACGCGTCGTGACGGCCCAGATGTCGTCTTCGCCCCACGATGCCGACACAGAGAAGCCGCCAAACGTCGGTGAGTCGTAACGAACGGTGTTGCGAGGAACGCCCGCGCAGTCACCCCAAGCGCCGCCGCCACCTTGGCAGTAAGCACCGCCCCAGTGCCCGAACAGATCGCCGTCTTTCTGACGGATACCGAAGCTGTTGACGTCGAACGCGACCCAGTTGGCCGGAACGAGCGAGCCCGAGCCGTCAACAAGGATTGCGGAGTTGTCGGCCGCGTCGGACTGCTTACCGACCGAGACCTTGCCGAGCTGGTCACTCTTGAGGAACCAGAACGACTGCAGCGTGCTGACGCCGTTTGGCGTGTTAGTCAGAGCGTTGGGGCCATCTGCCCGGTCCTGATTGGTCGTCAAGCTATCGGAGCCAGTGGCTTCGAGGTGCAGAACGTAACCAGCCGTCCAGCCCGGAAGGATGGTCGCCTGGCCCGTGAACTTCACGTGGCTGGCGAGCGTCGAGCCGAGATCTGTGACGTACGCATTGGACTCGCGACCGTCGTCCCAGAACATAACCTGCTGGCCAACCCAGCCAGAGACCGTGAGAGAAACCTTGCGGTTACCCTTACGGGCCGTCGTTGCTTCTAGTTCTGCGATCCGCTCCTCGAGGTCTGCGCAGCAGTTCCCCCCGAGATCAGCCGCAGATGCACTGCCAGCCGACAGGCCACCTGCAACCAGGCCTGCTGCTACCAGCGCACTCAGACGATATTTGTTCATGAATTTAGCTCCCGTCTGCTTCGACTTGAGGAATGACGGACGGAACAGACTGTTCAGCCCAACACTCTTCTTCACGTAGTGCTTATTGTTAACCGTCCTCAAACCCGTCTTCAGCGGCGTACGGGCTTCCCCCCGAATTGCCGCTCAGGCCGTATCTATAAGCAGATCCGTTTCCGTCCGTGAACAGGATTAGACGTGTTGGCGGTGGAATGGCGTGGGATTGTGACTGAAAGGTCACGAGCGCTGAAGTTGCCACACGATGGTCACTCGTGAACCGAATTTCGGACGAATTGATTTTGTTGGGCAAGCAAGCGGTTGCAATTTTAAAACGCTGCAACGTGTGCGCCGAGCACAAGCATTATCATAAAGACGATCCGATCTACGGTGCTTGATTAGTGGAGCACTTTGGGTACGCCAAGAGTATTCTAAAAAGAGATTTTGACTGTGTGTGGGTTGCATCAGTGAGTCGGGGGTGATTCGGGCTAATTCCGCCATTCGAAAACGGCTTAGTGCATTAAAGTTAAAAGGGAAATTCCGTTTCCGAAATAACCATTTCGGGCAGTGTAAGACCGGTTGAAAAGTGAGTGTCGACCTAATTATCCTCAACGTGAAAGTCACAGGCGTCGAGGGCTTGCGTGGAAAATCTGCCACAATCGTCGGCTACCCCATTTTTGAGACCGGCCGCCGGGGGCGCTTGTGAACAGCGAGAGGGCGGTACTTACGCACCGCAGGGGTTGGCTGATATCGGAAATGACAGGTAATTTCGTTGATCGCCGCGCATTGCTCGAAAGGGCGGTGGCGGGAAGTTTTGCCCTTGGGCTCGCTAAGTTGGCCCTGGCAGTCACTGAGTCTCACGCCGAAGGGGAATCCGCGCCAGCGCCGGCACAGGCACAACCAAGCCCTCAGGGCATGGCGTTCGGGCAGACCACGTTGAAGGCCGAAGCGAAGAGGCTGGCAGATCAGCCGTTTTCCAAACCGACCATGGACGCTCTACCGGCGCCCTTCAACAAGCTCTCGTATGATCAATATAGAGACATCCGGTTTCGTCCGGAGAAAGCGATCTGGAAGGGAGAGCATCTCGGCTTTCAGGTTCAGCCGTTCGCGATGGGGTGGCTGTACGATGTTCCTGTCGATCTCTGGGTCGTCGAGAACGGCAAGGCGACTCGTCTCGTCGCCGACAGCAACATGTTTTCCTTCGGTCCGCTCATCGGTCCCGGGCCGGATGCCGCGCCATTCGGATTTTCGGGATTTCGGATTCACGGCCCGATCAACCGTGCTGACGCTTTCGAAGAATATACGGTTTTCCAGGGCGCGAGCTATCTGCGTGCCGTTGGGCGGGGAGAGAATTATGGCGCTTCCGCAAGAGGCTTAGCTCTCAACACCGCGCAGCCGGCAGGCGAAGAGTTTCCGTTCTTTCGAAGCTTCTGGATCGAAAGACCGAAACCGCTCGCAACCGAAATCGTCGTCCATGCGTTGCTCGACAGTCAATCTACGACCGGCGCTTACCGGTTTGCGATCGCACCCGGAGAGACGACGGTTATGGATGTCGAAGCGACTTTGTATCCGCGAGTGGCGCTCAGTCATGTCGGCATCGGCCCTTTGACGAGCATGTTTTTCCACGGGCAGTCGAGCCAACGGCGGACCGAAGACTTCCGTCCAGCCGTCCACGACAGCGAGGGGCTTGCGCTGGTGAATGGCAGCGGCGAGCGGCTCTGGCGTCCTCTCAATAATCCCAAGACGCTACAACTCAGCGCTTTCATGGACAAAGATCCGCAGGGATTCGGGCTTTGGCAGCGGGATCGTTCGTTTCACAACTACGAAGACCTCGAGAGCCGTTACGAACGGCGCCCGTCGGTGTGGGTGGAACCTCAAGGACCGTGGGGCGACGGTTCCGTCGAACTCATCGAGATTCCGATCGAGGATGAGATCCACGACAACATTGCGGTCTACTGGAAGCCATCGAAGGGACTCGCCGCCGGCGGCCCGCATCTCTTCAACTACAAAATCTATTGGGGTCCCGATGTGCCGACGTCGTGGTCGGGCGCCCGCGTCGTCAAGACGCGGGTTGGAGCGGGGAAAAAGCCAGGCAGTATCGTCTTCGTCATCGATTTGACAGGACCTTTGGTCAAAGATGCGAAGGACTTGCCCGCTGTCGACCTCTCGGCGAGCGCGGGCAAGGTTTCCAACGTTTCTGTCCAGCGGAATCTCGAAATCTCTGGTGTTCGAGTGACGTTCGAACTGGCGCCCGGCGACAGCCAACTCGTCGAGCTACGTTGTGTGTTGAAGGCAGGCGATCAGGCGGTTTCGGAGACTTGGCTCTATCGATGGACGAAGCCGTAAACGAGAACTTCATCGGCGAGGTGCTTCCCGCATCTCCCCATTCCAGTCATCGTCGCGACGCCGGTCCGTGGCGGCATTTGCCACATTCGGCGCCGCTCGACATGCCTATCCAGGATTTCGCGAAGCCGGTTGAGGTGGTCGCCGAAATCAGGCGGCGGGGATATTGGGTGCCTCGCACGGCGATCTTCGCCGGCGCCGCGGTGCTGACGGCAGCTTTCGCGCAGGAGCTCTTCAGCATCCTGTCGTTCGTCGTCATCACGCCGGTTCAGTTCCTCTTTCTGATTCTTTCGACGATCGCCTTCGGATGGATTGCGATCGGCAGCTTGAGTGCTGCTCTCGGTTTTCTTCCGCTCTTCACGGGCGATAGGCCAGACTCCATCGAGCCGCCGCTCCCGACGTCACCTTTGACGTCGCGAACCGCGCTGCTGTTTCCGGTCTATCATGAGGATCCGGCGCGGATTGCGGGCGCCGTCGAAGCGATGGTGCGGGAGCTCGAGCACCTCGGTCGGAATCAGAATTTCGATGTTTTCATCCTCTCCGATACGCGCGGAGATGAGGACGGCGCAAAGGAAGCGGCGGTCTATCGTGCTCTCAGCGGGCAACTCGACGAGATCGCATCGATCTATTATCGGCGCCGCATCAAAAACACCGGGCGCAAAGCCGGCAACATCGCCGACTGGGTCGAGCGGTTCGGCGCCGCGTATGAGTCGTTCATCATTCTCGACGGCGACAGCGTCATGTCGGGTGGAACTCTGGTTTCGCTCGCCGCGGCTATGGAAGCCGATCCCAAGGCCGGTCTCATTCAGACTGTGCCGCGACTCGTCGGCGGCGAGACTCTGCTACAGCGTCTTCAGCAATTCGCCTCCAACACGTACGGTCCATCGGTTGCGGCGGGCCTCGCGTTCTGGCATCGCGACCAGGGCAACTATTGGGGCCATAACGCCATCATTCGTACGGCCGCGTTCGCCGAGGCTGCCGGGCTGCCGGAGCTTCCTGGCCGCAAGCCGTTCGGCGGCCATATCATGAGCCACGATTTCGTCGAGGCCGTGCTGCTTCAGCGCGCCGGCTACGGCGTGCACATGATGCCGTCGCTCGAAGGTTCCTACGAGGGGATGCCACCCAACATAATCGACGTGGTTGCGCGGGACCGGCGCTGGGCCCAGGGCAACCTGCAGCATCTGGCCATCGTCTCGCAGCCGGGTCTGACGCCAATGGGCCGTCTGCACCTCGGCATGGGAGCGGCCTCGTACCTGATCTCGGGCGTATGGGCGATGTCGCTCATCGTCGGCGTCGTGCTGGCGCTCCAGGGCCAGCAGATGATCCCGAGCTATTTCCGGGACGATAAGACTCTTTTCCCGATCTGGCCGACCATCGATCCGGGCGCTGCCTTGCGTCTCTTCATGGCGACCATGATCGTCGTGCTGCTGCCGAAAGCGCTCGGTCTGTTGCTCGCCTGGCAGCAGGCGCGGCGGGAAGGGACTTTCTTCGGGGCGATCCGCGTGACGATCGGAGTTTTGGTCGAGACGGTCTACTCGGTGCTGATTGCGCCGATCTTCATGGTGACGCAGACGGTCGGCGCGGCTGAAATTCTGGCAGGGCGCGATTCGGGCTGGAACGCGCAGAAGCGTAGCGACGGCGCACTGACTTTCGACGATGCGATGTGGTTCGCGCGCTGGCACACGGCGATCGGCGGCATCGTCGGCGCGATTGCCTGGACCGTATCGCCCGCATTGCTCGCCTGGATGTCACCGGTGATTCTGGGGCTCGTTCTGGCGGGTCCCGTCAGCTGGCTGACGTCGTTGAGGGCGGGAGCCTTCGAGCGATGGGCGCTCGCGACGAATGAAGACCGGAAGCCGCCGGCGGTGCTCGTCGACGCCGGCCACCGGTCGCGCGATTGGGCGCGTAAGATCGCGATGCCAAATGGCTTGACGCAGCAGCCGGACGCGGCCGCGGCGTAGTAGAGGGGCGCGTCTTACTTCTCAGACTTGTTCCTCAGACTTGTCGGATCCGCGCAGCGATCGCAGCAACTCATTGAAGATTTCGCGGACCCGCAGCGGTTCGGCATCGAGATAGGGAAGAGGACGGATCACCTCGACGGCGACGACCCCGAGGCGGGAGGTCAAAGCGCCGTTGAACGCGCCTTCTCCAAGTCGCCGCGACAACCTTCGCAACACGTCCTGGCCGACGAACTGGCCAAGAAGATCGTCAGTCATCGCGATGCCGCCGGTCGCGATGATGTGGCCGACGACGAGTCGGGCGAGGCGTAGCGCGCCGAGGACGCCCGGCCGGCCGCCGTAGAGCCCTGCGAGCGCGCGGAACATCCGAACATTCTCGACGAGGACGAAGCCCATGGCGATCCACATGATCGGGGACAGCGCGGTTACGGTCGCGACGCGTTTCGCTGATTTCAGGATGACACGCCGGCTTTCGCCATCGATGGGGCGGAGAAGTTCGCGGTCTGCCAGACGCAGCAACTCGCCCGGTTCGAGCACGTCGCCAGTATGGTCCTTTACGCGCGCTAAGCCCCACGCCAGATCCGGGCGACCCCGGTAGTGAGCGAGAAGCGCGGCGACGGCCTTCCGCTCACCCGGAAGGTTGGATTTCGCAATGGTGTCGCGGACAAGCGCGCGGAGTTTCGCAAGCCGTGCGAGCCGGCGGAAACCCAAGAGCTCGCGCAATACGATGCCGAGCAGCGCCAGAGCGATGATCGTCATCAACCCGAATGCGACCCAGCCGACCCAGTCTTGACGTTCGAGCGCGATTGAGACGAACCGCGTGAACCACACGCCTGCGGCCAACGACGCGAGGGCCGCCATCGCGGAAAAGAGAATGCTGCCGAAACGGAAGCCGCGGTTGATATCACCCACCGTCAGGCGCCGTGCGGGAACGGAGGCGCGTCTGGATGTGACCGCGCCGCCGCCGGAGACGGCTTCGTCGAGTTCCGGTTCGTCGGCGATATCGTCGAGCGTAAAGACGCGGGGCTTTCTCGGCGGCGGCTGATCGTTCTCGAATGTCATGCGAGATAATCCGAAATCAGGAAATCGAGCGCGCGGTCCAATCTGATATGCGGAAACGCGGCCGTCTTGCCATCGGAAAGCGTGTCGACGAGCTTGGGCGGGGCAAAGCGGACAAGTTCGAGGGACGCGGACTTCGCATGTCGCGCCGCGTTGAGGGCGGCTGCCGGATCGGCCGGGAGGTCGCCGGGGAAAATTGCTGCTTCCTTGACGCCATCGAAGGTGACGCCGCCGATCCGCTCGCCTTTGATCGGCGTGCCGCGAAGGCAGGGCAGAATTTCTCCGCCTTGTTTGGCCGTCGCCTCGCGCGTCGCACGCAGGGCCGAGAGGGCCAATGCGTGAACGCCGGCGCCTTCGGTTTGGGCGCGCGTGACGGCGTCGTCGACGATTGCTTTCAAGAGGGCTTCGAGGCGGTCGTGGCTTGAAGCGGGAAGATGATCGGCCTTCGTCGCAGCGAAGAGGACGCGATCGATCTTGCGCCCGAGAAACATCGAGAGCCACGAATTGGCACCGGGCCGGAAGGCCTTCAGGATGTCGGTCATGGCGTGTTCGAGATCACCCACGGCTTCGGCGCCGCGATGAAGGGCCGTCAAAACGTCGATCAGCACGATCTGGCGGTCGAGGCGCGCGAAGTGATCGTTGAAGAACGGTTTGACGACGGACGACTTATAGCTTTCGAAGCGGCGCGCCATCATCGCCGCGAGCGATCCGCGCGGCAGCCGCTCGTCCGACGCGAGCGGCATCGGAAAGAACGTCAGAAGAGGAGAGCCTTCCAATTCGCCGGGCAGCAGGAAGCGGCCGGGGGCGAGCGTCGATTGTGCGCCGCTGTCGCGCGCTGCGCGCAAGTAGGCGGTGAAGAGCTTGGCGCCCGTCATGGCGATCTGCTCGTCTTCCGCTGCGGCGGGGTCGGTGCCGGCGAGGAAACCGAGAAAGGGTTTCGCGAATTCGGCGCGCGATGGCGCACTGGCGAAGCCCAGTGCTTCATTCGAAAATGCGCGGTAGTCCTGCTCGAGAAGCGGCAAGTCGATGAGCCATTCGCCGGGATAATCGACAATGTCGACGTGCAGCTTCGAAAGGCCGATGGCGCGCTTCAGGGCGTAAGCCGAGCGATATTCGATGGTGACCCGCAATTCCGAAATGCGTTTCGTGCTCTCAGGCCATGATGGCGGAGAGGACAAGAGATCAGCGAGGTGGGCTTCGTAGTCGAAGCGGGGAACGCTGTCGTCGGGCTGTGGCTCCAGGTAGGCGCGGACGATGCGGCGCTCTGCGTCGGGCGCGAAGAACGGCAGGCGTCCTCCCGCAACGAGATTGCGAACGAGAGCGGTGATGAAAACCGTCTTGCCGGCGCGCGATAGTCCGGTCACGCCGAGACGCACCGACGGCGTCAGGTAATCGGCGAAACGCGCCTGCGCGTCTCTCAGAAGTTCGGAATAGGAGATCTCTGCCAAGTGGTGCCGCGCATGAGCCAAAGAGAAAGGGAGCGGAAAGCCCCCTTTAAGTGGCGTAACTTGCGGGCGTCGACAAGGCGCTTCCGGGACGAGCCCGGTGGGTTGGAGCGGCTAATCCGCGAAAGCCGCTCATCTGCAAAAGGCTCAACCGTAAAAAACGACGGCGACGCCTGCCGCCAGCACAACGACGGCCATCAACATGATGGCGCTCGATCGAAGAAACTCAGCCACGGACCTCTCTCCCTCAGTCTGGTTCACAACTCGTGTTGGGCCCCAGAATAGGCTCAGGGATTGAATAGGCCGTGAAGCAGGAGTTCAGCCAACGTTCATTCGTCGCGCGTTCATCTGACCGATGGCGAGAGGATGCGTTGCTGCCCGTCTTTGCGCTTGCCCGGGCTCAGGCGTCGTGGGCCTTTCGGACTTCGAAAACTTCCATGATGCGGCAGCCGCGATGCGGGCCATCGACGACGAAGGTCCATTTGCCTTCGGTGAAGGTGTCGCACATCTTAACGCCCTTCACGAGGATCCAGTGCCCTTCTTTGCCCTTATGGATCGCCAGAATGTAATAGGCCCAGGCGTTCCGCGGCTTCTGCATCCAGGTCCAGAACGTCGGGCGTTCCTTGCGGGCGCGATGCATGTGGCTTTCCTTGAGCTCCATGCGGTAGCCGAAATAGGAAAGGGCAGCTTCAACCTCGTCGGCGTAGGTTCCTTTGACGACAGGTTTTCGGTGCGGCGGCAACTCGCGGCCTTCGCGAATGACGTCCTCGATCTTGGCGATGCCGAAGCCTGTAATCGCGGATAGGACATATGGCCCGCAGAATGCGACCCGCCCGGTGTCGTTCTTCGCCGAGTCGAGGCTCGACGCCGGCCAGACGGTTGAAAAGCGATCATCCATAACGAAAATGCCCTATACAAGTAACGACGGGATGCTCGTTCGATACGGTTAAGCAAACGTTAACGATCCAGGAGCTCTCCCCATCCATGGCCGAACGCGTGAACGTTTCTTTCTTTCAGGAATTGATGGCAGCGGTTGCCGAGCAGGGCCGTGCGCTGCTGCCGAAAGCGCTGTTCGGCGAGGCCGGCGGAGAATCGATCGAGGTTCTGTCGCGGGCGCTGATGTCGGGACGAGGTGAAGCTTCCGGCGTGGCGATTGCTCGCCAGCTTCTCAATCAGCTCAAGAAAGCGACAAGTGAGGAACGGCTGCAGTTCTTCCGGTTTCTCGCTGACGATCTACAACCCAATCCCGTGCAGGTCGCGGACGCCGCCAGAGCCTATCTCGATTACCCGTGTGACAAGACGCTCGCAAAGCTGCAGAAGGCTTCATACAGCCCGCGGCTCGAGTTCTTCCGCCGCTTGAATCTGGCGGCTGGAGCGACCGCGGAAATCGTCGCGCTGCGTAGCGATCTCGTTCGCCACATCAAGTCGGACGAAGCGCTCGCTGCCGTCGATTCCGACCTCGAGAGGCTTTTGACGTCGTGGTTCAACCGGGGTTTCCTCGTTCTTCGCCGCATCGACTGGCAGACGCCGGCGGCTATTCTCGAGAAGATCATCGAATACGAAGCGGTGCATGAGATCCGCGGGTGGGATGATTTGCGCCGCCGTCTCGATCCCAAGGATCGGCGCTGCTTCGCCTTTTTCCATCCGGCGCTGGTCGACGAACCGTTGATCTTCGTCGAGGTCGCCTTGATGCGCGACATGCCGGACGCCATCGCGACCGTGCTCGACGGGCGCCGCTCGGAGGACGATGCGCCGCCGACGACCGCGGTCTTCTATTCGATTTCCAACTGCCAGGAAGGCCTCAAAGGCATTTCGTTCGGCAACTTCCTCTTGAAACAGGTGGTCGAGGATCTCGCGCGGGATGTGGCGAGTCTCAAGACGTTCGTTACGCTTTCTCCGGTTCCAAGCTTCGCGCGCTGGGTTGACCGGGCGCTCGCGGGCGGAAGCGACGTGCCCATATCGGCCGCGGACCGGCAGGCTCTATCGCGGTTGCGCGACCCGCGTTGGGTCGAGGAGGCGGCGAAAGACGCACCTGGAACGGACGAGCTCAAGTCGGCGCTGATGGGCCTCGCGGCGCATTATTTTCTTGTCGCCCGGTCGAGCGACGATCGGCCTGTCGATCAGGTCGCGCGCTTTCATCTTGGCAACGGCGCGCGGCTCGAGCGGTTGAATTGGCTGGCGGACCCGTCCGAGAAGGGGCTCCGCGAGGCGCACGGCCTGATGGTCAACTACCGGTACGATCTGGCCGAGATCGAACGCAATCATGAGGCGTACGCTTACGATGGCACGGTAGCGGCATCACGCGCCGTTCGATCCCAATTGAAACCGGTGGCCAAGCCCAAGGGGCTTTCGACGATGCCGGATCTTCTCGCCTTACCGGGTACGGGGAAGGCAAAAAAGGGCCGTCCGGAGGAAACCAAGCCGTAGCGGATATCGTTTCGGATCGACTCTACACGAACCTTGTAAAGGCCTCTCGCGCGTGCAGTATGCGGCATTGGATTGCGGCCGGCGCACCCGTTGAGGCTGTGCGCCCCGAGCCGCGATGCTTCGTCATTTTTTGAGGCTGACATGCGCTACGATCAGGACGACCGTGAAAGCAGCAACGTAGAGGATCGGCGCGGTCAAGGCGGCGGCGGTTTTCAATTTCCCGGTGGCGGCATTCAAATCCCTCTCGGGGGCAGGGGTGGTTTCAGTATCACGTCGTTGCTGATCATCGGCGCCGTTTTGCTGCTGTTCGGCATCAACCCACTCGACGTTCTGCTTGGTACCAATGGACAGATCGGCATGCCGCAGATGCCGCATTCGGATCGGCCGTCGCGTTCGCCTGCCGACATTCCTGGGCTTCCGGGTTCGCCGCAGAAGCAGGCGGCGGGCAACGACGCAGAAGCGGTCTTCGTCAAACGCGTGCTTGCCGATACCGAGGATGTGTGGACGTCGGTTTTCAAGAGCTTCGGGCGGGATTATCCGGATCCGCCTCTCGTTCTCTATACGGGAATTACCCGCACGGCCTGCGGCGCAGGGCAGGCGGCGATGGGGCCGTTTTATTGCCCGCTCGATCAGAAGGTCTACATCGATCTCGCGTTCTATGACGAGCTGAAGCGGAAGTTCAACGTCAGCGGGGATTTCGCGCAGGCGTACGTTATTGCGCACGAGGTCGGCCATCACGTGCAGAAGCAGCTCGGGATCCTCGACCAGGTTCAAAAGCTCAAAGAGCGGGCCGACGACGAAGCAACCGCCAACCAGATTCAGGTTCGCACCGAGCTACAGGCTGATTGCCTTGCGGGCGTCTGGGCCAATCTCAACGATCAGATGAAGAAGCGCCTGCAGCCGGGTGACGTCGAAGACGCGCTCAACGCTGCATCGCAGATCGGCGACGACATGATTCAAAAGAAGATGACGGGCCGTGTGGTCCCCGATGCGTTTACGCACGGGTCGGCCGCGCAACGCGTTCGCTGGTTCAAAGCTGGTCTGGAATCCGGCAAGATGGACGCCTGCGACACGTTCAATACCTCCAGCCCGTGAAAGCGAGTGAGTGGCGGTCTCGCTGCAGAATAATCTGACTGGCGCGTGCACATATTGCGCGGGCTCATATTAAATGAGCCGGAGGACGGGATTGCCGAACGCAATCCCGTCCGTCATCAAGCGGCTCTTATAGCTCGGCGCCCTTGAAGTCGCTGATCTTGCAGCTGACCGATTGGGCCGCGAGTTCCTTGCAGAGTTTCTTCGCATCGGCCTTCGATTTGATCGGGCCTGCAATCAGTCCAAAGCTCGGGTTTGCTGCAGTCCCGAGGTCGGCATAGCGCGGGCTCAGTGTTCCGAGTTGCTCGGCGTGTACCTGGGCAAGTGCACTCCAGGTAATCCGCAGGCCGTCGACGGAGGAATCCGTGGCGATCTGAATTCCGACCGGTTTCGGCGCCGGCTTTACGACGGCCGGGCCGAAGCTGATCGCATCACCCGCATTTGCCGTCTGCGTGCTCTTCGAGATGCTGCCCGTCACGATCGGCGCGCCGACTGGCGGCCCAACTTTCGGGCCGACCTGGGGAGCCGCGTTGATGACCTTGGTGGGTGGCGGTCCGTCGGCTACAGCTTGCGCTTGTGACGCGCCCGAGGCGAAGTCCGGTACGTCGGGCGTCGGCGGTGGCAGCGGAGCGGCTGACGCCGTCTTCGCCGTGTCTTGGCCGCGAACCTTCTCGTCCAGCGCGGCGAGGTGCGCGCTCAGCTGATCGGTTTGCGTCTGATGAGCGACGGCGTTCGCCTTCACGCTGTCGACCTCGATCTGAAGTTTTTCGAGCGATGATTTGAGACTGTCGACGTCGGCCGACACCTTCATCACTTGCGTTTCGCTCAGCATGCGTTCGGCGACGCGGCCACCCGAAAAGTCGGGGAGGATGTGCGGCGCCAGAAACGCTATGCAGAGATAGCCGAGGCCGGCGGCCCCCAGAGTGAACCATATCGCTGCATATGGCGTGGCACCGGTGTTCCTGCGCATCGGCTTGTCGCTTGCAGTCTTGGTCATTGGTCTTTCGTCCTGATGCCTTAGGGGCCGGTCCGCATGCCGGTCCGTTTGCCCCGAATCGTTTTCACCGTGTGGATGAGGTTGGGTCCGGTGTGCGATTGCCGCAATGCCAGCGCGTGTGTTCGGCGCTAGAACCTGTGGACGAATGCAGAGTTGTCGCGAGCCACCTATCCTTCGGGAACTCTTTAACAAAGAGCTATCCGCAACGATGCATGAGGCGTCCCGTCGCTGTCGGGCAAATCGATACTTCGAGCAGTACTTGCCCCCGATGGATCGCTGGCGGTATGGCATGATGGGCAATCGGGGGAACGCACGGCGTCGGCGCTCGCCCTTCGGCTCATTGCAATGACAAAGCAAGGTTTTCCATGAGTGTCCGGCCCTGTCTCTTCGTCGTGCTAGCTGCGGGCAAGGGCACGCGCATGAAGTCGTCCCTGCCGAAGGTGCTTCACACGATTGCGGGGCAGTCGATGCTGGCGCATGTCTTGACCACGGCATCACGCATCGAGGGCGGCAAGATTGCCGTCGTTGCCGGGCCCGGAATGAATGCCGTCGGGGCGGAAGCGGTGCGGGTGGTTCCCGGCGCGCGGATGTTCGAGCAATTGGCCCAACTCGGGACCGCGGACGCGGTGCTCGCCGCCAAGCCCGCTCTCGATGAGCAGGATGGTGGTGACGTCGTCGTTCTCTTCGCCGATACGCCGCTCGTCCGGGGTGAGGTCATCGCGCGGCTACGCGCAGCCCTCGATTCGGGCGCGAACATTGCCGTTCTCGGTTTCAGGCCGAATAATCCAACCGGTTACGGCCGGCTTCTGATCGACGATCATGGCGCGCTGACAGGGATACGCGAGGAGCAGGATGCGACCGAGGCCGAGCGGGCCATCGGGCTCTGCAATTCGGGCGTCATGGCATTCCGGGTGCCGCGGCTCTCCGAAC
Organism: Hyphomicrobium sp. ghe19; assembly: GCF_902712875.1. Taxonomy (NCBI): domain Bacteria; kingdom Pseudomonadati; phylum Pseudomonadota; class Alphaproteobacteria; order Hyphomicrobiales; family Hyphomicrobiaceae; genus Hyphomicrobium; species Hyphomicrobium sp. ghe19. Next base: position 1,690,877 of record NZ_LR743509.1, read on the forward strand.
TTCTGTCGCGGATCGGTAGCGCCAACGCAAAGGGCGAATACTATTTGACCGACGCGATCGAGATTGCGCGTCAGCAGGGGCTCAAGGCTACTGTCGTCGAGTGCGACGAGAGCGATGTTCTCGGCGTCAATACGCGGGAACAACTGGCTGTCGCGGAAGGAATTTGGCAGGCGCGCGCCCGTTCGGCGTTCATGCGCGACGGCGTAACGATGATCGCGCCGGAGACTGTCTGGTTGAATTTCGACACGCGAATCGCGTCCGATGTCTCGATCGAGCCCAACGTGATCTTTGCTGCGGGCGTGACGGTGGAAGAGGGCGTTCAGATCCTAGGTTTTTGCCACATCGAAGGCGCGACGATCGGGAAGGGGGCGCGAATCGGACCGTTCGCCCGCTTCCGGCCCGGTGCCCGGATCGGGGCGAACGCTCACATCGGAAATTTTGTCGAGGTCAAGAATGTGACCCTCGGCGAGGGCGCGAAGGCCAACCACCTCTCCTATCTCGGCGACGGGAGCGTTGGGGCCGGTGCAAACATCGGCGCGGGCACGATCTTCTGCAATTATGACGGTTACAACAAAGAGAAGACCGAGATTGGCGACGGGGCCTTCATCGGTTCAAATACGTCGCTCGTTGCGCCCGTCAAAATCGGCGCGGGCGCGTATATCGGTTCAGGTAGCGTCATTACCAAGAACGTCAGCCCGGGTGCTCTGGCGATCGAACGGAGCGCGCAAGAAGAGCGGCCGGGGTGGGCCGAGAAATTTCGGGCGGTGATGTCTCGCCGAAAAGCCGCTCAAAAAAAATGATTGTTAACCACGCCGGGACTTTGCCGAGAGCGACAGGACACAAAGAGTGCGTTCGTCTGAAACACTCTGTGACTTGAGATGATTGTTAACCGCCCCCATCGTTCGATTTGGGGGAACCTTCTTTGGGGGAGCCGATCCAATGTGTGGGATCGTAGGAATTCTCGGAAAATCATCGGTTTCGACCAATCTGGTCGACGCCCTGCGGAGGCTCGAATACCGGGGCTATGATTCGGCGGGCATCGCAACGGTCGAGGGCGGCGCTATCGATCGCCGCCGCGCCGAGGGCAAGCTACGGAACTTGGAAAAGCGGCTGATCTCGGAGCCGCTCGCGGGCCGCACCGGCATCGGCCATACGCGCTGGGCGACGCACGGCCGTCCGACGGAGCGCAACGCGCACCCGCATATGACGGCTAAGGTCTCGGTCGTGCACAACGGCATAATCGAGAATTTCCGCGAGCTCAGGGCGCGTCTCGAGGCCAAGGGACACAAATTCGAGACCGATACGGACACCGAAGCCGTCGTCCACCTGATCACGGACGAAATGGATCAGGGTGCGGAGCCTGTCGCCGCCGTTCGTAATGCCCTGCAGCATCTGGAGGGCGCTTTTGCGCTCGGCATCATTTTCGCGGGCGAGGACGATTTGATGATCGCGGCCCGCAAGGGTTCGCCGCTCGCCATCGGCCACGGCTCGGGCGAGATGTACCTCGGTTCGGACGCCATCGCGCTTGCGCCGTTCACGGACGCTATCACTTATCTTGAAGAGGGCGATTGGGCGGTTCTGCACCGCTCGGGCGCCGAGATCTTCAATCTTGATGGTGAGCGCGTGGAGCGCCCACTCGTCAAAGCCGTAGCGAGCGCTCTTTTGATCGATAAGGGCAACTATCGCCACTTCATGGCGAAGGAAATTCACGAGCAGCCGGAAGTCATTTCGCACACGCTCGCGAACTACCTCGATATGACGACGGCGCGCGTGCGTTTTCCGGATTTGGGCGTCGATCTCTCGAAAATCAGCCGCGTTACGATATCAGCGTGCGGCACGGCTTATTATGCCGGGCTCGTCGCCAAATACTGGATCGAGCGTTACGCGCGATTGCCGGTCGACATCGATGTCGCGTCGGAAATGCGTTACCGCGAAACGCCGTTGCCCGAGCACGGTCTCGCGGTGTTCGTCTCGCAGTCAGGGGAAACGGCCGATACGCTGGCGACGCTTCGCTATGCGAAGGCCAATGACCAACGCATCGCCTCCATCGTCAACGTTCGCACCTCGACGATTGCGCGTGAATCGCACACGGCGCTGCCAACGCTGGCGGGGCCGGAAATCGGGGTCGCTTCGACGAAGGCATTCACGTGCCAGCTTGCCGTGCTCGCTTGCTTGGCGATCGCAATCGCCCGGGCACGTGACAAGATCACGGTCGAACAGGAAATGGCGCTCGTCACATCGTTGATGGAGGTGCCCCGTCACATTGCTTCGATTTTGAAGAACGACGAGTCTTTCATCGCGGTTGCTCACGAACTCGCCAAGGCCCGTGACGTTCTCTATCTGGGCCGCGGTTCGAGTTTCCCGATCGCTCTGGAAGGTGCGCTGAAGCTCAAGGAGATCTCGTATATACATGCCGAGGGCTACGCCGCAGGCGAGCTGAAGCACGGTCCTATCGCGCTGATCGATGAAACCGTGCCGGTCGTCGTGGTCGCTCCCGAGGACGATCTCTTCGAGAAGACGGTGTCCAATTTGCAGGAGGTGGCGGCTCGCGGGGGCCAGGTGATCCTCATTTCGGACGCGGCGCCTGAAAAAGCTGGTTGTAAACTCGCTGCCCACATCCAAATGCCGAGCGTCGACACTTTTGTTGCGCCAATGATTTATGCTGTGCCGACTCAGCTCATCGCCTACCAGACGGCGGTATTGATGGGTACGGACGTCGATCAGCCGCGAAATCTGGCGAAGTCCGTCACGGTGGAATAACCGGCAAAAAAGCCGGTATAAGAGGGCGGGGGCCCACAATTTGCCTCGTTCAAATGATTGCAATACCTTGAGGGGAGGTTGCGCAATCTAGAACGTGACCATTGGGGAAGGTACGTACAATGACGCAGTTCCAGGCGTTGGCGCGCCCCATGGCGCTCGCTGCCATCGTGACGTGCGTATTTGCCGGCGGCCTCGCCAGCTGGCCATCCGCGGGCGAAGCTGCCAAAGCAAAGTCCGCAAGCCAGGCGACGCAGGGGCCGAAAGCTGGCCAAAGCGGTGGCGGCGACAGTGACGCCGAACAGAAGGCCGTGGCCATCGCGGCCGCGAAAAAGGCTTACGATGCCGGGCTCAAGGAATATGCCGCCGGCCGTCACCAAAATGCGATCGGCCAGCTGACGATTGCCGTCAAGGCGGGCGTGCTTTCGGCCTCCGAAATGGCGAAAGCCCTTTATACCCGCGGCCTTGCCTACAAACGAGATAACAAGCCCGGCCTCGCTATTTCGGACCTCACAAGCGCGATCTGGTTGAAGAACGGGCTCAGCCCGAGCGACCAAAAGTCGGCGATTGCGGAGCGCTCGGAAGCCTATCGCATGGCGGGCCTCGAAGACACGGGCAGCACGCCGGATCAGCGCGTCATCGCGGCCGCAAAGCCGGCAGCCGGCGCTCCGGGCGCTAAGGTCGTCGCAAATCCAGCGCCGGGGCCCAATGCCGGTTCGGCCGGGCTTTCCGCTGCGGCGATTGCCGAAGCGGCCGGCAGCCAGGGTGGTGCGAGCTCCGGAGACGGCACGTCGGCGACGATTACGCGGCAGGACGCCAACAGCGAGGCCGCGATGGATGCGGCGCGCGCTCGTGCTACCGCAGCGGGAGAGAGTTCGAGCTTTCAATCGATTGCTTCGCCGTCAGACGCTAGCCCGGCGCCGCCGCCGTCTGGCGGGTCTTCGTTCGGGCAGACTGTCAGCGCCATACCCGGCAACGTCACGGGCTTTTTCTCCAACATGTTCGGGGGTGGATCGACGCCTGCGGCAGCTCCGCCTGCGAGTAGTGAAGCGGTGACAACGGCCTCAACATCCGGCGCTCCCGAAACGTCGAGTTGGAGCAACGCGACGGTCGTCGCGCCGGGTGCTGCCGCTAAGCCCACGAAAATTGCGCTCGCGGCCGAGACCAACCCAAAGTCCGTCGCGACGAAGGGCAAGTATAAGATTCATATCGCTGCTCTCAGGTCGCGGGCAGATGCCGAGGCATTGGCGCAGAACCTCATCGCCCAGCATGGCCCCGAACTTTCCAATCACGTGCCGACCGTCGATGAGGCCGTCATCGGCAGCATGGGGACGTTTTATCGCGTGCGGATCGGGGGCTATGCTTCGCAGGAAGAGCCGCGCGGTCTCTGCAACAAACTTCGAAGCAGTGGCCTTGATTGTCTGGTCGTGACAAACTGAGGCTCGCCCGGTCTCCATCGGGCTATCAGCTCGAGTAGGAGAGAATGGCCCCACCGTCTGCTCACGACCCCGGCCCTCGCAGTTCTTTGGGCGCCGACGCGAAGACGGATGCACAGCTGACCGCTGGGCTCAAGCGGCTGGTTAGCGATGACGGCAAAACGGGATGGCGACTCGGATCGCGGATCCGCAACGCTTTTCTGACCGGTCTCGTCATCGTCGGCCCCGTCACGATCACGCTTTGGATCATGTGGGGTGTCATCCATTGGATTGACGCCTGGATCAAGCCGCTGCTGCCGACGACCTTTAATCCCGATACGTACCTGCCGTTTCCGTTGCCGGGGCTTGGTCTCGTCATTGCCATCGTCGGGCTGACGCTGATCGGCGCGCTCGCTGCCAACCTGCTCGGGCGGACGCTCGTCTCCTCGGGCGAACTCATGATGTCGCGCACGCCGATCGTGCGCAACGTCTATGGGGCGCTGAAGCAGATTTTCGAGAGCGTCATCTCGACGACCGGACCGAATTCCAGTTTTCAAAAGGTCGGGATGATCGAATTCCCGTCGAAGGAAATCTGGAGCCTCGTGTTCGTCACGGGCGAGACGACGGGCGAGATCAAAGACGCGAAGCCGGGCGGCGCCGAAGATCTTCTCACCGTTTTCATGCCGACCGGCATTGTGCCGCCGACTGGGTTCATCTGCTTCGTGCCGCGGGCGAACGTGGTGTTTCTATCGATGACCGTCGAGGAAGCAGCGAAGATCGTTCTTTCGGGCGGCATCGTCATGCCGGACGTCGCGGAGAAAATGAAACGGCTTGCGGCGGCGGAGAAGAAGGCGTCGCGTTTCCGTTTGGGCAGCGACAAGCCTGCTGCTTAGCCTTCTGACTAGGCTGCGCGAAACAGGCGAACCGCTTCATCGCATTCGAAGAGATAGAGCAGTGTTCTGAGTGCCTGACCACGCGGTGAGACGAGGTTTGGATCTTTCTGAAGAATGAGTTCGGCGTCGTCGCGGGCGGCTTCGAGCAGCGCGTCCCGGCCGGGAACCTCTGCAATCCGGAAGCCCGGCGCGCCGCTCTGGCGAGCTCCCAGGATTTCGCCGCCGCCGCGAAGTTCGAGATCCTTCTCCGCGATCTTGAAGCCGTCCTCGGTCTCTTCCATCATCTTCAATCGCGCTTCGGCGGTTTCACCGAGCGGCGCTTTGTAGAGCAGCATGCAGAACGATTCACGCGTGCCGCGGCCGACGCGGCCGCGCAGCTGGTGAAGCTGGGCCAAGCCGAAGCGCTCGGCGTGCTCGATCACCATGATGTTGGCATTCGGAACGTTGACGCCGACTTCGATGACGGTCGTCGCGACGAGAATTCTCAGATGGCCGGCGGCGAATGCCGACATCGTCTCGTCCTTCTCCTTGCCCGTCAGTCCGCCGTGCAACAGGCCGACGCTGTCGCCGAAGATCTGGCGGAGATATGCGAACCGTTCTTCCGCGGCGGCGAGATCCGAAATTTCGGACGTTTCGATCAGCGGGCAGACCCAGTAGACCTGCGCGCCTTCTTCGAGCTGGACGCGAACGCGATCGATCAGGCGTTCCAGCAATTCCAGCGGCACCGCTTTGGTGACGACGGGTTTGCGTCCGGCTGGTTTTTCCGTGAGCTTCGATACGTCGAGATCGCCGTAGTGCGTCATCAAAAGCGTCCGCGGAATGGGCGTCGCTGTCATCACGAGGACGTTTGTGTCGCCGTTCGATCCTTTGGATTGCAGCGCCATGCGCTGGTGAACGCCGAAGCGGTGCTGCTCGTCGATGACCGCGACGGCGAGGTCTTTGAACTGCACGTCCGATTGAAAGAGCGCGTGCGTTCCGATCAGGATGTCGATCTCGCCGGTCGCGAGGCGCGATATCACGGCGTCGCGGGCTTTGCCTTTTTCGCGTCCCGTGAGCAGGGCGATCCGGAGGCCTGCCGCGTCGGCAAGCGGCGCGATGGTTTCGATATGCTGGCGGGCGAGCACTTCGGTCGGAGCCATCAACGCGGCTTGCGCACCAGCCTCAACGGCGACGGCCATGCTCATCAATGCGACCACGGTTTTGCCGGAGCCGACGTCGCCCTGGAGCAGACGCAGCATCCGGTGGGGCGCTGCGAGGTCATCGGTGATTTCGGCGAGCGCGCCCGTTTGCGATCCGGTGAGCGAAAACGGGAGTGCGGCTGCGATCTTCGCGCGAATTTTGCCGTTGCCCGACAGGCGCCGTCCGCGTTCCGTCTTCAGGTTTCGCCGTACGAGCGCGAACGCGAGCTGACCCGCGAGGAGTTCATCATAGGCGAGGCGTTGCCAGAACATGGCGCCGTTAGAGACGTCTTGCGCCTCGCCCGGCCGATGGACGCGGACGACCGCTTCGTTGAATTTCGGCCAGTAGCGCGCTTCGAGCCAGCTCGTTTCCTGCCATTCGGGAAGTTCAGGAACGCGTTCGACGGCCTGGCGCGCAGCTTTGAGCGCGATCTTTCCGGAGAGCCCTGCAGTCAGCGGATAGACTGGCTCGAGCAACGGCATCTCGTGACGGGCTTCCGGCGAGACGATGTAATCGGGATGCGACATCTGAAGCCGCTCGCCGTAGCGTTCGATGCGGCCTGAGACGTAGCGGATTTCGCCTTCGGGCAGCTGACGCTCGATGAATTTATGCTCGGCGTGGAAGAAGATCAGGTCGATGCGGCCCGTGTCGTCTTCGCACGTCACCTTGTACGGGGCTTTGGTATTTCCTCGCGGCGAGGGCTTGTGTTTCAGCACTCTCAGTTCGAGCGTGACGATGGTTCCGGGGACGGCTGCTGCGAGCTGGGGCTGGCTGCGCCGGTCGATCACGCCGGTCGGCATGTGCCACAGCACATCGATGACACGAGGCTCGGAAACGCCCGGCGGTAAGGCCAGACATTTTTTCAAAAGCAGAATGAGGCGCGGGCCGATCCCGGCCAGGGTTTGCGCCGACGCGAAAAGCGGATTGAGAAAGGCTGGTCGCATCGTAGAATTAGGCTCGCCGTTGGCAGGTGTCGCGGGGCCGCTACCGTTGGTCGCGGCAATAAGCATCGCCGGGTGCGCTAGGCGCGGGGAGCAGTGGGCGGTATAGGAACCCTTCGCGAATGGCGCACCGTGACGGCCGTCCGGCGCTCAGTCAAGCTGCTGCCGACGCTTTTACCATTGCCATGCAACCCGGACTTCATATGACGGACGATCTCGAGGCGAAGAGGCGGCGTGCGTCTTATCGCGCTCACCACCGCGGCACCAAGGAAATGGACGTGCTGGTCGGGCGCTATGCCGATGACCGGCTTCCCTCCTATACTCCTGAACAGATCGAGCGCTTCGAGCGTTTCATGACAATTCCCGATCCCTCACTCCAGCAGTGGATCTTCTCCGGCCAGGGTTACAGCGGCATCGAATTCGAGGACCTGCTGAACGATATTCGGGCCTTCCATGGCCTTACGGCAGAGACGAGATAAGACGCATTAGATGACAACAAAAGTGCACAGCTCTCGCGCCGTATTTTCGGGTGTTCCGGAAGGTTTTGACGGCCGCGTCGTCGCCGATATCACGAAGGCTGCGCGCACCGGCGACCAGCCCGGCCTTCACCTCCACATCGCGCGCGACGACCGCCGGCTCGACGAGCTTCAGGCGGCGGTAGCCTTTTTTGCTCCCGACATCGCCATCGTGCCGTTTCCGTCGTGGGATACCGTTCCTTACGACCGGACGAGCCCCAATCCGGAAATCGTGTCGAAGCGGATCACGGCGCTCGGAAAGCTTGCCGTCGGCGGGCGTAAAAAGCCGACGCTGGTGCTGACGACCATCAATGCGATTTTGCAGCGCCTGCCGCCGCGGAGTTTCATTCGTGGCGCCGTCAAGACGATCGCGCCGGCGACGCGGCTCGATCCGGCCGATCTGATCAAGCGGCTCGAATCCTACGGCTACGACCGGTCGAGCACGGTCATGGAACCCGGCGAATATGCGCAGCGCGGCGGTATCATCGATCTTTATCCGCCTGGGCGGAGCAACCCGATCCGTCTCGATTTCTTCGGCGATACGCTCGAGTCCATCAAGGCCTTCGACGCGGAAACGCAACGCTCGCTGAAGCCGGTTCCGAAATTTTCGCTGATGCCGGTCAGCGAAGTCGCCTTCGGGGAAGCGGCGACGGCGTTGTTCCGGACGCGCTACGTCGCGCTCTTTGGCGGCAATACGGGCGATGATCCGCTTTATGAAGCGGTCAGCAGCGGCCGGCGTTACGTCGGCCAGGAGCACTGGCTGCCGTTCTTTCATCCGAGCCTCGAGACGCTCTTCGACTATCTGCCGGGCGTCGGCATCAGTTTCGATTATCATGATGACGAAGCGATCGAGCAGCGGTTCGAGCAGATCCGCGAACACTACGAGGCGCGTGTCGATTCACTCGAGGGCCAGCGATTTGGAGCACCGCCTTACAAGCCCGTGCCGCCCGACCAGATGTTTCTCGACGCCAAGGATTGGGCGGCCGGACTCGGCTCGCGAACGGTCTCACGTCTGACGCCCTTCGACGAGCCCGGTGCGACGAACGTCTATTCGATGCACGGCAAGCGCGGGCGAACGTTCGCTGCCGAACGCGCCAATCCCGACGCGAACGTCTTCGATGCGGCGGTGGCTCATATCCGGCGCGTTCACGCGGAAAACCGCAGGGTCATTCTTGCGGCCTGGACGCCGGGGGCGCGCGAACGCCTGATTACGCTCCTCGAAGATCATGGCCTGGAGAACGCCGTGAAGGTCGAGAACTTCGCGGAAGTGCTGGCACTTCCGCCGGGTCAGACGGCGTTCGCGGTGTTCGGCATCGAGGAAGGTTTCGAGACACCCGATTTCGCCGTCGTTGCCGAGCAGGACATTCTGGGCGACCGGCTGGTGCGCCAGCGCCGTCGCGCCCGCAAGGCGGCAGACGTTCTGACGGAAGCCACGAGCCTCTCGGTCGGCGATCTCGTCGTTCACAGCGATCACGGCATCGGCCGGTTCGCGGGCTTGCAGACCATCACGGCGCTCGGCGCGCCGCACGACTGCCTCGAACTGCAATATGCCGGCGGCGACAAGCTGTTCCTGCCTGTCGAGAACATTGAGCTTCTGACACGTTACGGCGCCGACGAAGGCGACGCGCAGCTCGACCGTCTCGGTGGCGTCGGCTGGCAGACCCGCAAGGCGAAGCTCAAGAAACGTCTTCGCGAGATCGCGAACGAGCTCATCAAGATCGCGGCGCTCCGAGCGTTGCGGGAAGCTCCGGTACTCGTTCCGCCAACAGGCGCTTACGACGAGTTCGTTGCGCGGTTTCCGTATGAGGAGACGGAGGATCAGGCGGCCAGCATCGATGCGGTGCTCGGCGATCTCGCATCGGGCAAGCCGATGGACCGGCTCGTCTGCGGCGACGTCGGCTTCGGGAAGACGGAAGTCGCCATTCGCGCGGCGTTCGTCGCGGCTATGAACGGCTTGCAGGTTGCGGTCGTGGTTCCGACGACGCTCCTTGCGAGGCAACATTTCCGCACGTTCACACAGCGGTTCCAGGGCCTGCCCGTGAAGATCGCGCAGGCGTCGCGCATGGTCGGGACGAAGGAGCTGGCCGAAGTGAAGGCCGGAGTGAAATCCGGCGATATCGATATCGTGGTCGGCACGCATGCTTTGCTCGGCAAATCGATCGAGTTCGCGCGGCTCGGCCTTCTGATCATCGACGAAGAGCAGCACTTCGGCGTCAATCACAAAGAACGCCTGAAGAAGATGCGCGAAGACGTGCATGTGCTGACGCTGTCTGCGACGCCGATCCCGCGTACGCTGCAACTTGCCTTGACTGGCGTGCGCGAGCTTTCGCTGATCACCACGCCACCGGTCGACCGCTTGGCGGTGCGGACGTTCATCTCGCCGTTCGATCCGGTCATTCTGAAAGAAGCGCTGCGGCGCGAGCGTTTCCGTGGCGGGCAGACGTATTACGTGGCGCCGCGGATTTCCGATCTCGATGAGATGTCGGAGTTCCTGCGTGAGGCCGTGCCCGATCTCGTCTTCGCGCGCGCGACGGGCCAGATGACGCCGACGGAGCTCGAGGACGTGATGACTGCCTTCTACGAGGGCAAGTACGACATTCTGCTTTCGACGGCGATCGTCGAGTCCGGTCTCGATGTTCCGAACGCGAATACGCTGATCGTTCACCGCGCCGATATGTTCGGCTTGGCGCAGCTCTATCAGCTTCGCGGCCGCGTCGGCCGATCGAAGACGCGGGCTTATGCCTACATAACGACGCCGCCGGGACAGAAGCTCACCGAAGGCGCGGAAAAGCGCCTCAAGGTTCTGCAGTCGCTCGATACGCTTGGTGCGGGATTCTCGCTTGCCTCGCACGATCTCGATATTCGCGGCGGCGGCAATCTTCTCGGCGAAGAGCAGTCCGGCCACATCAAGGAAGTCGGTTTCGAACTCTACCAGTCGATGCTGGAAGAGGCCGTTTCAGCAATGAAGGGTGGCGATCTCGAAGCCGACGACAAGTGGAGCCCGGAGATCCAGCTCGGCACGTCGATCATGATTCCGGAGCCTTATGTTGCGGATCTACAACTTCGGCTCGGCCTTTACCGGCGACTGTCGAGTTTGGAGAAGCGGTCCGAGATCGACGCTTTTGCCGCGGAGCTCGTCGACCGGTTCGGTCCGCTGCCACCCGAGGTCGAGCATCTTCTCGACGTCATGGAGATCAAGGGTCTTTGCCGCATGGCAGGCATCGCGAAGGTCGATGCGGGGCCGAAGGGCGCCGTCATCACGCTGCACAAGGCGAAGTTCGCGAACCCGGAAGGGCTCATCGCATTCGTGCAGAATTCACGTGGGGCACTCAAGGTTCAGCCGGATCAGCGCCTCGTCTATCGCTCCGACTGGGATTTGCCCGAGATGCGGTTGAAGGGCGTAAGGGCGGTCGTCCAGCAGTTCGCCGACATCGCGGCGAAAACGAAGAAGGCGGCTTAGCCTCGCTTGTCTAAGCCTCTTCACGCACCGTCATGCCCGCGTAGGCGGGCATCCGCCCAAGCATTTTGGTTCGACGTGTTCGCGGTTGTCTTGGACGGATCCCGGCCTTCGCCGGGATGACGAGCATTGATGGCCGAGCCTACTTCGAATCGATGAGCAGCGGAGCGAGGGCCTTGCGCTGCACCTTGCCATTGGGTGTCCGCGGGAGCCGGTCGATGAAAACGATTTCACGCGGGACCTTGTAGGCGGCGAGGTGTTCGCTGGCGAATGCCTTGACCGCCGCGGCATTCTTCGGTGCGCCCTCACTCGGAACCACGAAGGCGCCGATGATCGAAACGCCGCTTTTGACGCGGATTTCAGTGCACGCGACTTCGGCGACGCCGGGGCATGGTGCGAGCGCGGATTCGATCTCGAGCGGCGAGACGCGATAGCCGCCCGCGTTCATCAGCTCATTCACGCGGCCGAGGTGCGTGATGTAGCCATCGGCGTCGAGGGAACCCAGATCGCCGCCGACAAACCACTCGCTGCGGAACACTTCACCTTCTTCTGCGGGGCGGTTCCAATAGCCGAGCATCATACCCGGGTCGGAACGGTGGACGGCGATCAGACCTTCCTGTCCCGGAGGAAGAGGATCGTTTCCGTTCGCTTCGTCGGCAGGGATGATCGCGACGCGCCGTCCAGGTTGAGCCTTGCCGACGGCTCCCGGACGATATGGAACGTCGGGTCCGGTCGAGATGTACGTCGATATTTCGCTCATGCCGAGCGCTTCGTAGAGCGGCAGGCCCGTTGATTTGGTCCAATCTTCGACGAGAGTGGGCGGTGGCGTTTCTCCGGCCATCAGGCCGTGACGCAATTGCCCGAGAGAGCTAGGTGTCGGGCGAGCGTACTTCAATATCTGACGGAATACGCCGGGAACGGCCGCGAAAAGTGTCGCTCCCGTTGCCGCAATGATAGCCGGCCAAAGCTCGGGCGATTTCTCTCCGGTGCAAACGATGGCTGTCGCGCCGTTCGCCCATGGGTCGGTCAGACCGACACCGAGCGTGAACGTCCAGTTGAACGCGCCGGCGTGGAGCATTCGGTCATCAGCGGTGATGCCGAACCAGCCTTGATACATGGGACTGCGTCCCAAGGCCGAGCGATGGGCGTGCAGAACACCTTTGGGCTTCGCGGTCGTGCCCGACGTATAGATCAGGAAGGCCGGATCGTCCGCATTGGTCGCTGCATACTCGGCGCGCCCGGAGGTGCGGATGAGGCACCCGATATCCTCGGCTGAGAACTCCCTGACGCCGGGGGCGATGCCGACCGTCAACGGTTCCGACGTTGCGATGGCCGAGGCGCCGCTATCCTCAAGCAGCGCCTTGAGTTCGGGAGCGGTCAACTGATCGGAAAGCGGCAACGCGACGAAGCCGCCGGCGATGGCCGCGAAGAACAGAAGTGCTGATTGGCTCGAATTTCCGAGGCGGATCGCAACGCGTTCGCCGGGCTTCAGTCCGTGTGCGGCCAGTCCGGCTGAGAGACGAAGAATGGCATCCTCGATCTCTGCGAACGACCATGTTTCCAAAGGGCTTTCAGGATTGCGGGTATCGCAGACGAGAAGGGCGGTCTTAGCAGGGGTTTGCTGCGCGGCTCCACCAATGGCGTATTTCGCCATGTTGAACGGATTGCTGGAGCTCGATGTCATTTTCCCTCGATCCACCACGTATCGACGGCATATCCGAAGATCGGCGTCTTATCCGGATGCTTGAGACGCGCCCAGAAGGCAACCCACTGCCGCGGCGTATAAAACAGGGGAACGACGTAGTCACCCGAAAGCAGTACGCGATCGAGGGCGCGGACGGACGATACGAAATCGGTCTCGCTGTCGGCCGCCAGCATGCTCTCGATCATGGCGTCGGCCGCGGGGTTGCGGACGCCCGCGAAATTATAAGAACCGTTGGAATCCGCCGTCTTGGCCGACCATCGGAACAGCTGCTCGTTGCCAGGCGAAAGCGACGAAGGCCACGAATTCTGGATCATGTCGAAATCGAAGCTCGACAGGCGCTGTTGATATTGGGCGCTGTCGACGACGCGCACTCGGACGGCGATGCCGAGCGGCGCAAGACTGCGCGCGTAGCTCAGCAGCAGGGCTTCCTGCGCGTTGCTGTTCGCCAGAATTTCGAATGCGAGTTGCTTGCCGGTCTTGGGGTCGATCAAGCGGCCATCCTTGAGAACGAGGCCCGCTTCCGTCAGCAGCGCAAAGGCCGCTTTTTGGTTCTGCCGGTTTTGGCCGCTGCCGTCGCTCGCCGGAAACCGGTACGTGCCCTCCATGAATTCCGGCCGGACGGCGTCCGGGAAGGGTGCGAGAAGCGCGCGTTCCCGAGCATCCGCCGGGTGGCCGGTCGACGCCAGATACGAGCGTTCGAAATAGCTCTCGGTCCGCTTGAACAGGCCGTTGTAAAGGACCCGATTGCTCCATTCGAAGTCGAAGAGCATCATCAGGGCGCGGCGCACGCGCTGGTCTGCGAAGATCGGGCGGCGCGTGTTGAAGACGAATGCCGTCATGCCGGCCGGGAGGCCGATGTCGAATTCAGCTTTGACGATGCGGCCGTCGTGGACAGGCGGGATGTCGTAGCCGCCAGCCCAACGGCCTGGGTCGTCTTCGAGCCTCAAATCGATGTTGCCGGACTTGAAGGCTTCGAACATGACAGAGGCGTCGCGGAAATAGTCGAAGCGGATATCGTCGAAATTGAAGCGGCCGCGATTGACGGGAAGGTCTTTGCCCCAATAGTCGGGATCGCGGCGAAAACTGATCGATCTTCCCGCATCGATGTTTGAAACCGTATAGGGGCCGGAGCCGAGGAGGGGTTTCATGCCGGCGGTTTCGAATTGTTCCGGCGTCATGTCGCGGGCAGCGAAAACCGGCATCAGGCCGAGGATCAGCGGTAGCTCGCGGTCGGTTGCATCCTGAAACGTGAACTTGACGCCGCGCTCGCCGACTTTCTCGGCTCCGGTGACTTTTGCAAAATAGGTTCGGTGGTTCGGGCGGCCTTTTTCTTTGAGCAGCGCGAACGATTTTACGACGTCTTCCGGGGTCACCGGCTGACGGTCGGAAAAGCGCGCCGCGGGATTGATCGTGAAGGTCACGGATTTGCGGTCGTCGGCGACGTCGATTGAATCGGCCAAGAGGCCGTAGAGCGTGAACGGTTCGTCGAGGCTGCGCGCCATCAACGCTTCGACGACGAATTCCCGGATGCCTGACGCGGGCGTTCCCTGCACGATCAGGGGGTTCACGCTCTCGTAGGAGCCCAGCACACCCAAGGTCAGCGTGCCGCCTTTCGAGGCCTGCGGGTTCACGTAGGGAAAGGCCTTAAAGCCATCACCGAGTGCCGGGGCGCCATGAAGTGCGATTGAGGTCTGCGGAGCGGCCACGGCCGGGAGGCCCGCCGTCAACACTACCCAGAAAATGAGGATAAACTTCCCGAAGGACATTGCCGGTACCTGAAATGCTTTCACCGGCTTGTTACTACGCGATAATCCCGGCAGTGTGGCGCTAACGGCCAGCGCGACTTCAGGTCTTCTAACGGGGCCGAGCGGGGGCTGTCCAGCTTGTCGCAGTGGCCGACGAGCAACGATGGCAGATAGCGAACTGCGGCCCCCAATTGTGCTGGACCGCGGTCACGTGATTGCCGTAATCCGAGCCTTACTCGGCGCCGGATCGGCAGTACAGTGCCGGGTCTGCGCAGGCTTGGTGGCGAGCTTTTGACGCACGGCGATGAACTTAGGGGTAGGCGCCGGTGAGGCCGGCACAACGAATAAAGCGAGGATTTTTAGGTTGATGGCAAACGCACTATTGCGCGCGGGCGGCAGGGCGCTCGTATCGGCCGTAGCGGTTGCGGCGGTGATGTCCGCTGCGCCCGCTTGGGCCCAAGATGCAGCAAAACCGGCTGCACCGAAGAAAGCTCAGCCGGCTGCTGCTGCCCCGGCGGCAGGAGCGCCTGCAGTCAACGGAGCGGCGGCTGCTTCTCCCAAGAGCGCCTGGGTGAAGCTTTGCGAGAAAGCGCCTATCGAAAAGAAGGGCGCAGACGGCAAGGAAGTGAAGGAAGAGAAGTCTCTCTGCCTCACGCACCATGAGCGTCTCGACGGCAACACCGGAATGGTTCTCGTTTCGGCGGCCATTCGCGAAGTCGAAGGCTCCGACAAGAAATCTCTGATGATCATGGTGCCGCTCGGGATGGCGATCCCTCCGGGTGTCCGCGCTGCGATCTATACGAAAGAACAGTGGGCGGCTGCGTCCAAGAACGAGAAGATCGATGAGAAGGCATTGAAGCCCATCGAACTTCATTATGCGCTTTGCCATCCGGCTGGGTGCACGGCCGAGACGGAAGCTACGCCCGATATCCTCGCCCAGATGTCGAAGGGCGGCGGACTGATGGTGCTGGCGATGAACGCCGCAGCACAGCCTATCGGCTTCCCGGTTCCTCTCGATGGCTATAACGAAGCTGCCGCTGGACCTCCGGTCGACAACAAGAAGTATGCCGAGGCGCGCAGCCAGCTGATGCAGCAGATCCGTCAGCGTCAGGCGCAGATGGCCGAGAAGTGGAAGGAAGACCAGCTGAAGAACCTGCCGCTCGATGCGCCGGGCGCTCCTCCGACCACGACCAGCTCGACGAAGGCGCCGGCAGCGGCACCTGCCAAGCCGAAGCAGTAAGGTCTTCTGGTTTTCAAGTTTTGAGCCGCCCCGGATGAAAATCCGGGGCGGTTTTTTTTATCGGCGTTTTGCTGATCTAGTTCGTTGAGCCGGGACGAAGGCGATAGCCGCCATTGCCGTCCTTGATGAAACGCTCACCAATGTCGGGGTGACGGAGCGGGGCGGCATTGTCGTCCAGCAGCAGGTTCTGTTCCGAGACGTATGCGAGATAGGTCGTTTCGGCGTTTTCTGCATACAGATGATAGTAGGGCTGATCTTTCCGGGGCCTGACTTCCTCGGGGATGGATAGCCACCACTCCTCGGTGTTTGCAAACTCCGGATCGATATCGAAGATCAGTCCGCGAAATGGATAGAGCCGATGCCGGACCACCTGGCCGATCGAGAACTTGGCGTGTTTGATATCGTTCATGGCGTTTTTAATGTGTGGCGGCGAAGGTCGCGACGCAAGTCCAACAACGGAGACTAGAGCGCGCCGTAAAGCGCCGCACGCTCCGGGTCCTTTGATGCGACGATCTTTGCAAGATCGACGATGACCTTGGCCTGTTTCCAGGTCGCGTCGTCCTGCATCTTGCCGTCGAGCATGACGGCGCCCGTTCCGTCGGGCATGGCGTCGATGATGCGCTTCGCGAATTTGACCTCCGCCGGATCCGGCGAGAACACGCGCTTGGCGATTTCGATCTGTGACGGGTGCAGCGACCAGGCGCCGAGGCAACCCTGCAGAAATGCATTCCGGAACTGGGCCTCGCAGGCGGCGAGATCCGAGAAGTCTCCGAACGGGCCGTAGAACGGCTTCAGACCGTAGGCGAGGCAAGCGTCGACCATCTTGCCGACCGTGTAATGCCAAAGGTCTTGCTGGTAGAAGGCGCGCGCTGCGCCGGGGTTATCCTTCTGTGCGTCCGCGAGGACGCCGTAATCGGGATGGCCGCCGCCGACGCGGGTCGTTTTCATGCCGCGCGAGGCTGCGAGATCGGCCGGGCCGAGGCTCATACCGTGCATACGCGGAGAGGCGGCTGCGATCGCCTCGACATTGTTCACGCCCTCGGCCGTCTCGAGAATGGCGTGGATCAGTATCGGCTTCTTGACGCCGTGCTTCGCTTCAAGCTGGGCCAGAAGCTGATCGAGATAGTGGATGTCCCAAGGTCCTTCGACCTTCGGCAGCATGATGACGTCGAGCTTGTTGCCGACGCTGGCGACGATCTCGGTGACGTCGTCGAGCATCCAGGGCGAGTTGAGGCAGTTGATGCGCGTCCAAACGCCGGTCGATCCGAAATCGTTTTCACGGACCATCTGGATGAAGCCTTTGCGAGCGTTTTCCTTCTGATCGACGGGCACCGCGTCCTCGAGGTTGCCGAGGACCACGTCGACCTGGGACGCCAGTTCCTTGATCTTGGCCCGGATCTTCTCGTTATGCGGCGGCACGAAGTGGATCATGCGCTCGAGCGTGACGGGAAGGGCCCGGAAGGGTTCCGGAGCGCCGATGGCGAGGGGCGAGAAATGCTTGGCGGGTGTGCGCGTCGAAGCCATCGGCAGCTATCCTATTCAAAGGCTTGGAAGAGAGGCCGCCACCTTTGTGGGGTCGATGTCCCTGTGTCAACGGGACAGAGTTTCTCGTTGGCGCGGGCGATACGCCCGGGGCGCCGGCCGCCCGCGCGGGATCCATGTTCGCGCGCCGGAACCAGGTGCCGTCGATCCGAAGAAAGAAACGGCGCATTGGCGCGCTCCGCAGGCGGGTTCTGATCGACCGGTCCGGCGTGGGGGGGTGCCTTAGTCCTCCGACGGCAAAGGCTTCTCCAGCTGAGCTAGATTGCATCGTTCGCAGTGTCCATGGCGGCATCCAAACTCAGGACGTGGCGAGCCATCTGGACTTGTGCGAGCGTTGCGCTCGCACAAGTCAGGACAACAGGCAAACTCATCGCCCCCGCTGTGCCAATTTCTCGTAAGCTCCCTGATATTTCGGGTGTCCTCAGTCATTGGAAGAACTCGCGCACGCCGCCGACTCCTGCGATCCCGCGCAAAGGCTGGCCTTCAGGCTCGGGTGTCGACGAACTGCATCGCCCGAGA
Organism: Hyphomicrobium sp. ghe19; assembly: GCF_902712875.1. NCBI lineage: Bacteria > Pseudomonadati > Pseudomonadota > Alphaproteobacteria > Hyphomicrobiales > Hyphomicrobiaceae > Hyphomicrobium > Hyphomicrobium sp. ghe19. The sequence goes on from NZ_LR743509.1 coordinate 1,708,785, forward strand.
CCTTGACGCCTTGGCTCTGTGCCCGCCGCGCCAAGTCTTCATCTTGGCAGTACGGCGTAGAAAGTTGACCGGTCGGCAACACCTGGAATGCGCCATCGCAAAGAATGCGTGCGTTTGCCGCCGCAGGCAGAACCAGAGCGGCAGTCAGCATGGAAAATAGAAAATTCCTGATCATCGCGTCGTCTCCTGACTTTGTTGTCGTCAGTTGAGACTCGAGGACCGCGAATTTTATTCCAGGCCGGCCTCTGCCTTCTGCTCCGCTGTCGTGCCGCGGCTTGAAATCGACCGTAAGAGCGCCGACAAATGCAACGTCCGGATAGCGGCGCTAAGGCGCGGCACGCTGCAAGCATTTCAATGGTGCATCGATGATCGAAGTCACCAATCAGCCGCCGCCGCTCGAGAACTACGATCTCTTGTCGAGCGATCCCGTCCTCCGCGAGGCCCTGTTCCGCGAGAACGCGGGCTGGGCATTGGACGATCTTTCAACGCTCGGAAGGCTGCTCGGCACCGCCGGGATGATCGGCGCCGGGGCGGACGCCAATCGCAATCCGCCCGTTCTCAAATCGTTCGACCGGTTCGGTCACAGGATCGACGAGGTCGAGTTTCACGGCAGCTGGCACACACTGCTGGGCCTCGCGTTGAATGCCGGGCTGCATTCCGGCCCATGGGTCGAACCGCGAAAGGGCGCGCATGTCGCCCGCGCCGCCGGTTGCTACATGCTGGCCCAGATCGAAAGCGGCGTTTACTGCCCTGTCTCGATGACGTACGCGGCCGTTGCGACGCTCTCGCATTCGCCGCCGCTCGCAGCCGAATGGCTCCCGCGTATTTATTCGCGTGCATACGATCCGAGCTTCAAGCCAGCGCCTGAGAAGACGTCCGCGCTGATTGGTATGGGGATGACCGAAAATCAGGGCGGATCGGATTTACGTGCGAACGTCACGCGCGCCATCCCGTACGCTAGTGAGGTGCACCGCCAATTCTATCGGATCAACGGGCACAAATGGTTCATGTCGGCGCCGATGTCGGATGCGTTCCTGATCCTCGCGCAGACAGGAGCCGGGCCGAGCTGCTTCCTGGTGCCGAGGTGGACGCCGGAGGGCAAAAAGAATGCAATCCATATTCGCCGCCTCAAGGACAAGCTCGGGAACCGCTCGAACGCGTCGAGCGAGGTCGAACTCGATGGTGCGCATGGGGAACTCGTCGGCGAGGAAGGCCGCGGAATTCCCACAATCATCGAAATGGGCAATTACACGCGCCTCGATTGCGCAATCGGCACCTCGGGCCTGATGCGGCAAGGTCTGGCGCAGGCAGTACATCACGCGCGCTATCGCCGCGCATTTCAGAAAGTGCTGATTGATCAGCCTCTCATGACGTCCGTTCTGGCCGACCTCGCAGTGGAATCAGAGGCCGCAACCGTTCTGACGATGCGGTTGGCCCGGGCGTATGACGAGGACGATGAGGCGGCGTTGGCGTTTCGCCGCGTCGTGACGCCGGCCGCGAAATTCTGGATTTGCAAACGCGGTCCGGCTTTTGCCGCCGAAGCGATGGAGGTGCTCGGGGGGAACGGCTACGTCGAAGAGTTCAATCTGGCCCGCATTTATCGGGAAACGCCGCTCAATTCGATTTGGGAGGGCTCGGGGAATGTCATGTGTCTCGACGTGTTGCGCGCGCTGACGCGGACGCCCGCCGCTGTCGCGATGCTTCTGGATGAGGTCGTCGAACCTGCGACGGCTGATCCGCGGCTCAGGGCGCACCTCGTCCGACTACAAAAGGAAGCGAAGCAGCTGGATGAAGCGGGAGCGCGTTCGTTCGTCCGCGATCTCGTCCTCGCGTTACAGGCGGCGTTGCTCATTCGCTATTCGTCAGCGGACGTTTCGGATGCGTTTTGTGCTACGCGATTGGCAGGTGACGGTGGAGCGTTCGGTCTTCTTCCCGCCGGCACCAACGCGAGGGCCATCGTCGACCGGGCGGCCCCAGCGTTCCGTTGATAAGCGTCGGATTAAGCGAATGCTGGAGTTGTGAACTCTCAGCCGGACTTGGGATCGGGAGTCGTATTGGGATCGGCGGCGGGGCCCGCGGCGCTTGCGATCTCAGGGAGCATCTTCGCCATGCCGGCGAGGATCGTATCCACGGGAATTCCGAGAGATCTCGCGATCTGCTGAACATGTTCGTCGCCGAGGGCGGCTTGAATTTGTTCAGGCGTGATCGGCAGATTGCTTTTGTTCTTGTCCAACCATGACGAGACCTGAGCTCCGAAGCCCGCGTCTTGAAGTTTCGTGAGGATCGACTGGAGGCCTTCGGTTCCGAGGACGCCCTTCAGGATGTCCGGCAAGGCTCCTTGCTCGGCTTGTCCGACGATGTTTCCGACAACTCCCTTGAGTGTATCGCTCCAGCTCATGGTCTGCCCTTTCTCTTTTCGACTCGTCATCCAGCGTGATTGCTTTTTGACCTCTGTCCAGGGCGTCCGCGACGTGGCGGGCGTCACCCATGCATCACGCATCTCCGGCTGTTAACCGGCGTTCGTGTGACCTGAGCACGCAGATACTAGGCTCACGTGACAGGGCCGTAAATGCAGGGATGTCAGCCAGAAAGATCTATGACGGCACCGAACGGCGACGACGGTGGACGATTCAGATGCTTCGCCATATCATGATCAAAGTTCATAGCTAACAGGCGACTATGATCATCAAACACATTCGATTCATCTGCGAGAGCGGTGCCGCGCGTGCGAGTATTGCATGCTTGGCACTTCTTTTCTGCCTCGCTCCCGAGGCTCGTGCCGAGGATTGCGTCGAGGTGCAGTCGACGACCACGGAACCCGATTTTACGGCTTGCGACGACGAACTCGAGTTCGATTTGGATACGGCCCTTGCAGAGCAGGGCTTGCCGCTCGCGTCGGCTCCTGCTGCGTCGGACGGCATGCCGTGGATCGCGCTGAGCAAAGGCACCATTCCATCCAAGTTCAACGCCAACGATGGCAGTGTTTCGGTTCGCACGAGCTTAGGCACATTGCGCGATTACAATGCGCGGACCGTATCCGTGCAAAGGCCGGACTACGCGGCTGCAGATGCTTACGCGGTGAAGCTTCCCAAAGCGGGCTCCGGGCCAAATACTCCGATTGATGTTTGGAGCAACATCGATCTTAGCGGCTACAATGGATCGGAATCGCATTCCTCGCGCGTCGGTTTCGGGGCGGACTACAAGATCAACAGAGCGACGAGTGTCGGCGTGTCGTTGGAGAAAGGCGATGCTCGTTCCTCGCCGGCGACGGGCGTCGAGCAGGATCAGAAGGCGTCTGCTTACGTCACGATGCAGGCAGCGCCGATGCTGAGCCTGGACGCGCGTACCGAATGGCAGGCGGGGAACAGCGAATTCGCGGCGAGCACAGGGGCTGCTCAAAAGAGTTCCGTCATCCTCGCGCCGAAGATCAATCACTCGTTCTCGCTCGAAGGTGGAACGACGCTCGAGCCGTTCGTCACCTACAAGCGGGCCTTCGATTTATCGACGAGCCGGAAGGATGCGGCGGATACGTCATTCGACGCGGCGTCGGCCGGTGCCGGCGTGACCTACACCAAGCCCGACGCCTACTCGCTGAGCGTTACGGCAGACGTCGACAATGTCGGAATGACAGCTGAGCCGCAAAGCCTGAGCAGCAAGTTCCAGCTCTCTGTGCCGATCAGGTAACGGCGTCTCGGTTGTGGGGGTCTTGGCTCACAACGGCGCCTTGAAGACGAAAAACGCTCCGAGCGCGATAAAGCCAAACCCGACTCCCTGATTGATCGTGATCGGCTGGCCTAGATAGGTCGCCGAAAAACCCGCGAATACGATCAGGGTGATAACCTCCTGCATCGTCTTCAGTTGCGCTGGCGAATAGACCGCCACTCCGTAGCGATTTGCGGGGACGGCGAGACAATATTCGAAAAATGCAATTCCCCAACTGACGATCACAACAATCCAAAGCGGTTTGTTGGTGAATTTCAGATGGCCGTACCAAGCGAAGGTCATGAAGACGTTCGACATCGTCAGGAGGACGATGGGTAATACTGCTTGTGGGATCATGTTGCTCGAGGGTCCGAATTGATTGCGCCTGATAGGTAGCGCCCATCCTCAAATAACCGCCGCACGGCCTAAAGGCAAAAGCGGAACCGGAATTCGATGAGACGCGTTCAGGGAGCAGTTGAAACTGGCGAGGCTGCGATGCCGGAAAACATCAGGGAGACTGTTCCCAAGGTTCTAAAGACCCTTTGGGATCTTGAAAATGAATTGCGCGGCGCTGCGCGGGACGGGGTGATACTTCGCCGCGAGGAAGCCAAGCAACATTTGGCTGAGGCCCGACAACATCTCGATGAATTGCTGAACCTTGTGCGTGCTTACGATTCATCCGCGGAAGGCCGTTCAGAGCAGTCGCCCGAAACCGGTATTCCCCCGTCGATCAAACATTGAGGAGAGCATCATGGCACGTGACGTAATTCTTTGGCTCGCAGGCGTTCCGCTGGTCGTGATCATCGGCCTGCATCTGTTCGGCTTCCTGCACTAACCTCAAAACGCAAACCCGGAGCCCTGGCTCTGGGTTTTCTTTGTTCTGCGGACGGTTGTTTCAGCTTGCAGAGTCGTCCGGTTCTTCCTTTTTCGCCAGCATGACCGCGACATGACGGTTCAATGCGTCGGCTGCGAGTGTTGGAACGAGACCCGGTCCAATAGGTCCATGAGCGGCATTATATGCCGTCCGCATGTCGCCATCCTTACCCCAAACGATCAGTGCAAATCCCGCGACGTTGTTTCCCAGTCCGTCGACTGCGGAGTTGCACTTGTCGAAAAGGTCTTCGCGCAGAAGCTCCGCGTCGCGCTCGGTTCGTGCAGCCCTTTCAGTGGTCAGCTGTACAAGTTTTGACATGGTTTCACGCCCGGTTGTGTGATCGTCGAAGGTGGTAACGCGCGGAAAGGGTTCAGGTTCATTGCGTGCGTCCTGACGAGGCGTTTCCTCTCGGTTTTCGGGGGCTTGACTGCGGCATTTGGATCGGCATCCTGGGGAGAGCCGCGAAACGGAGGCGCCGGGATTGCCCGGTTGGTTGTGAAGGTGTCGGCCGGACGACATCGCAACAATCGAGGTCGTCATGCTTTCCGGCGCTACATCCGGCGTGCGCGCGCAGCATAAGCTCAGCGCGCTGTCTCCTTCCTCCATCGCTTCCGAACAAACTTATTCCGGCACCCACACTTTTTTGCGGGCGCCACGCGTCGACCGGGCGCGGGCGGGCGATTTCGCAATTCTCGGCATTCCGCTCGACATCGCAACGTCGAACAGGCCGGGCGCGCGGCTCGGGCCCGATGCGGTGAGATCTGCGTCCGCTCAGCTCGCCGAGCTGAAAGCATACCCCGGCGGTTTCGATCCGTTATCGCACGTCAGGATTGTCGATCTGGGCGATGCTTTGCTCGACTTCGGGTTTCCGCAAACGATCCCTGCGGCGATCGAAGCCGCTGCATTCGATGTCGTTGCGGCCGGCGCATTCTTGTGCGCTCTCGGCGGCGATCATTTCGTCAGCTATCCGCTGCTCAAAGCTCATGCCCGGATACACGGGCCGCTGACGCTCATTCATTTCGACGCTCATCCAGATACGTGGACGCCGCGCACCGGGCCTGACGGTTCAGTCGAGATCAATCACGGCACGATGTTCGCGCAAGCCATTCACGATGGCCTGATCGATCCCAAGACGTCATCGCAGATCGGTATTCGAACCTGGGTCGACGATCCGATGGGCATGAACATTTTCGATAGCCTCGCCGTCGCTGATAGAGGGCCGAGTGAGATCGTTGCGATGGTGAAGGCACTTGCGGGGGATTCTCCCTGCTATCTGACCGTCGACATCGATTGCCTCGATCCGGCCTTTGCGCCCGGCACCGGCACACCCGTGATCGGCGGACTCACGCCGCGCGAACTGCTCGCCATGCTTCGCGGTCTCGACGATCTTCGGATCATCGGATGCGATGTCGTCGAAGTGGCGCCCGCCTACGATCATGGAGGCATCACGGCGCTTGCTGCGGCAACTGTCGTGTATGAGCAGGCGTGCCGGCTGGCTCGCAAAAACGGGGCGCAGGCGGACGTCTATCCGTGGCCGGGCCGCGGCGTACCCAAACGCGATGACGCACGGGTAGGGCAGCTGAACCGAATGTAAGGCCGGTTCCCGCCGGAACAGCGGAAGCATCCCGAGACACGCTATTTCTTCTCGCGACAACGGCCCATAGGGGCTTGCCGCTAGAAGAGATGGAGACCTGCAATGACTACTCTTGTTGTGATCCCCCGGAATGCTTTCCGCGCTGTTCTCGCGCCGGCCCTCGCTCTCGCCAGCGTCACGCTGATGGCGGGCACGGCCTCGGCCGTCAGCCTGCGCGTACAAATGGCGTGCGCCAGCGATTATTACGCGCATTGCAGCGCTTACAGTCCGAACAGCCCGCAGGTCAGATCGTGCATGCGCGCGGTCGGCGTTGGTCTCTCGAAGGGCTGTGTCGATGCATTGGTTGCGGCTGGCGAAGTTTCGGTTGCAGAAGTTTCGCGGCGGCGCGGCGGATCGAAGACTGCGGCGAAGTAAGTCTTTCGCAAAATTTGCTCATCCGGTCGCGTTCGCGGCTGAGATATTGGATATCCTAAATCAAATCTTAACCATAAAGGCGAAAACGTTGAGCGGTGTTTAGTTGGCTTTGTGGGAAGTCATGCCGCCGCTTGATCTTTGGTCTGAACCGGCTTCCGATTTGCGTCTCGCCCAGGGCTTCCAAGTGCGGTTGCCACGTTCTGGCGTTCATACGCGCAGCAAATCCAAGCTCGTTCAGGTTGCCATCGAGGACTTGCGTCCGACGCAAATGGCGGTGGGAATGCGGGCCGTTGCGGCCAAGCGAGAAAAAGTCGAACGGCGCGCGAGAAGCCGACGGAAGCTCAAATGTTTTCTCGAGGAGCGTCCGATACCTGCCGTGCTCGGCCCCGGCGAAGATTTTTTCATCATCGATCATCATCACTTGAGCCTGGCGCTTTTGAAGAGCGACGTGGAAGAGGCATGGATCGATGTGGTCGCCGATCTCTCGCATCTGCCGCGCAAGCGCTTCCTGCGGCAGATGACAACGCTCGGGCTGTTGCACCCTTACGATGCGCACGGGCAACCGGTGTGCCCGTCAAAACTTCCCGAGACGTTGAAGGAATTGCGCGCCGATCCCTATCGCGACCTCGCTTGGTCCGTTCGCAAAGCCGGCGGCTTTGCAAAATCGGGCAAGCCCTTTGAGGAATTTCGATGGGCCGATTTTTTCCGGGCGCGCATTCCGAGGGTGACCGTGCGCCGTGATTTCGAGTACGCGCATAGACACGCCATGCGCCTCTCTGCCTCTCGTGAGGCCGTGCGGATGCCCGGATATATTGGGCGGTAAGCTCGCCTAGTGCCGCTGCTGACCGTTGAAGGTGAACTCGAACTCGTCGTGCATATTCTGCGCGGCCTGGCGCCAATCGGCTCCGGTCTGACCATTCAACGCGGCCTCGATTTCGGCGCGTGCTTGATGGCCTGGTTCCTGCTGCTGATAGCCCTGCTGATCAATCGCGGTAACCGGCTGGATCGGCGTGCGTACAGGAAGAGCGCAAAGCCGCGAAGCAAGATCCTGCAGTTCTCCGAGAATGGCTTCGCGGCGTAGTTCGTGCTGGATCGCGACGTTGCGAACGTCACGCAGCAACTGCTCGTCGACGCGGCGGATCGCGTCGGACAACGTCATCACGAAATCCTGTTCGGTGCGCGCATTATCCGCAAGGCGCATCAGCATTTCTTCGACGTTTTTGGATAGTGCGGCCATGGTTATCTCCTCGCGGCTTAGAGGTCCGATACCGTGCGATTCTCATGGCCAAAAAGTGATGACGTTATGCTCGGAATGCGAGCTAAGTGGTGCGCAAGGCTCAGCAATTTCCTGAGCGCAAAATATCAGCCGACTGATGATTATCGGGGGGAGTTATGCGCGCTGCATGTCGAATTGCAGCGCGCCGTTGTTCTGGTCGGCTCGGACTTATGGCTTGAAGATCGTCAAGCCGGCGACCCCAGCGGAAAGGTTCAGGCCAGTCTGTCCCTCGACGCTCACAGGCTGGAGGATGATGGACTGGCTCGAGCCACCGACGAGTGCGTTGGCGCTGGCGCCGATGCCGACTGCGGCGCCCGCGGTGACGCCGCCGTAACTTCCTTCGAGAGCTTCGCTCGGGATATCCGTCGTCGGTCCGAGAACCGTCCAGACGAGGGTGCTATCGCCTTTGACGCCAATGTCGATCCCGACTTTGGTGATCGTTGCGGCGTAACGATAGGTGCGCCCGCTGATCGGCGTTTCGAAATTGCACCGCAGGTTTTGCTTCGAGCCGAAAATGAGCCCGACGCCACCCTTGCCGTAGCAGGTCAAAGTGCCGACCGCGATTTTCGGCGCGGCGATGGATGGCGAAAGCGGCGTTGCGGCCATCGCGGCGAATGCTGCGCATCCGGCAAGAACGCGTGCAATTGGGGGTGATGAAATCATGGTCTTTTCTCCCGACATCGACTGTCGCGCGCGGGCATGTCCGGGCGCGTGCACATAAGGACAAAAACTCTGCACATGCGTGACGTTCAGGCCCCCTGCAGTCGCGGAGGTCTAAAGTCCCAAAGCGACGGTTCGGTGGCAGTTCGCGCGGTTACAGTCACGCGCGGGTGAAGGATATGGTGAACGGCTGTCCTGGGGTACGTCTTGAGCCGCGTTCAGTGCGCCCTCTCAGTGCTCCGAATACCGGTCTTTGAGTTCTTTGGTCCGCTGGACGGTCTTTTGTGTCATGCATCCGAGGATTGCCGCCGTCGCGCCGGTGCCGCCTGACCACTCCTGGGCCACGAGGTCTTTGCAGTCGGCATCGCGATATGCGACCCAGGCGCGTTGAGCGTTGCGCATCGCTTTCTCGAAGCTCGCCGTGTCGTAGGGCTTTTCGTCGTCGCCGCGCGTTCGGATGTAATCAACCGCATTTGCGTAGGCGGCGTTGAGAGCTTTATCGGCTGCTTGATAGTCTTTGTCGGCGCAGAAGTTCAATTCCACCGTCGTTCCAGCGTCGGCGCAATTGATTTCGGCGACGGCGGGTCTGGTGAGCCATAGGCTTGCGAGGCCGAGAGAGAGGAGAAGGCAAGGGATGTGTGCGGCACGGCGGGGCATCGTTCTGAACTCCAAGTGGCGCTGAGTATAGTGTGTGCAAATTTGTACGCGGCGCGCGTCCACGCCGATAGGCTTTTATCCGGAACAATTCAGCATTGGGACGGAAACCCAATTTGCTTCATGATTGCGTCAGCTCTCCGCCTTCATAGACCGGTCATGAATTTGAGAGGACATGATCCGTGATGCCCTTCACGGCCTATAGCTACCGCGATGATCCGGCGGTTCCGAACTTTGACGACAGCCGGCCGTTGATCATTTTCGATGGTCTTTGCGTTCTCTGTTCGAGCGGCGTGCAGTGGATGCTCGATCGCGATCCGGGCGGCCAAAGCCAATTCGCGGTGATCCAGGACGCGCTGCCGGCCGCTCTTTACCGCCATTACAACCTCGACGCGGAGGCATTCGATACCTTCATGGTGTTGAGCCAGGGGCGGCCTTACACGAAATGGGCGGGCGTGTTGGCTGCAGCGCAGACGCTGCCTCAACCCTGGCGTGGATTGGGGTTCGCGGGCCAGATTATTCCCAGTGCCATCGGCGACCCGATTTACGATTGGGTTCAGCGGAACCGGCTCAGGTGGTTCGGCAGTCGTGATACATGCAGGCGTCCGAGTGTCGCCGAGAAGTTGCGATTTCTGGTTACATAGATTGCTCGACATGGATCGCTGCCGGTTGCGGCAGGTGATCGTTACCGCCATGATCGGCAAAGCAGAGGAGACGCTCGATGAGTTGGCTCAAGGATAACGATCCCATTCCGGGCGATTGCAGGTCTTGCGACGCGATCGAGCAAGTCATCGTGCCACGCGCTCGCGATCTTGGCGGATTCGAAGTGCGGCGCGCGCTGCCGTCGGCGCAGCGACAAATGATCGGGCCGTTCATTTTTTTCGATCAGATGGGCCCGGCGCAATTTCTATCCGGGCAAGGGATCGACGTCAGACCCCACCCCCACATCGGGCTTGCGACCGTCACCTATCTTTTCGAAGGCGAGATGATGCATCGGGACAGCCTCGGGTCGTCGCTTGCGATCCGTCCTGGCGAAGTCAACCTGATGACTGCGGGGCGCGGCATCGTGCATTCCGAGCGAACGGCTCCCGACACGCGAATGTCCGGTCAGGATATGTTTGGAATTCAAGCATGGATGGCTCTTCCGAAATCTCACGAGGAGAGCGCTCCGGCCTTTGCGCATCATGACGTGAGCGCGCTGCCGAGGCTCGAAGGCGAGGGGAAGCGCGTTCGGCTCATCGTCGGCAGTCTTTATGGTGAGACGTCGCCCGCCGCATTTCCGCATGACTGCTTTTATGCAGAGGCCGTTCTGGCGCCGGGGGCTATTCTGCCGCTCGATCCGGATTACGACGAACGTGCCGTCTATCTCGCGTCGGGGCGCGTCGATATCGGCGGCCAGACATTCGAGGGAGGTCAGCTCCTCGTATTCAAGCCCGGCGATCGCATTTCAATTCTCGCGGAAACGAATGCGCGGCTGATGCTGCTCGGTGGTGAGCCGATGGATGGACCGCGGCATATCTGGTGGAATTTCGTTTCAAGCTCGCAAGAGCGCATCGACAGCGCCAAAGAGGATTGGCGGCAGGGCCGCTTTGCAATCGTTCCAGGCGATGAAACGGAATTTATTCCGCTCCCCGAAAATCGCTAATCCCTGATTTCGCCGTAATTCATTCCAATTCGCCACCGGAGATTGCGTGCGCCGTACAGCTGCCGTTCAGTCTTCGACTCCTAAAGTTCAAAAGCCGGAACCAGAAATCGCAATTGCGAATTACTGGGAGGCAATAGCTTGGGAGACCGAAATGCGAAATCTACTTTTGGCAGTGGCGCTGGGACTCGGGATCGGCTTTGCCGCGACCGGAGCTCAAGCCGCTGCAATCGGCGGCGGCAGTCTTGCGGCCGTTGAATCGGCTGCGAAGAGCGGCAACAGTGTCGTAGAGAAGACGCACTATCGTCGTTGGCGCCATCGCCACAACCACTATTATGGGCGGCGCTATTATCGTCCGTATTACGGATATGGGTACTATCGCCCCTATTATCGCCATCACCGTTACTGGCGCCACCACCACCGCAATCGCTGGTAATTCGTTCGGCCGTTCGGGCTGACCGGAAATCGTTATAGGGGACGGGCTTAGCCCCGTCCTCTGTAAGGCTGCACGCCTTGATCCGGCAGCCATACGTCTTTCGGGGGCGTTCCCGTCTGCCAGAAGACGTCAATCGGTATGCCGCCGCGCGGGTACCAGTAGCCGCCGATCCTCAGGAACTTCGGTTCGATGAGGTTCGCAATGCGTTTGCCGATCGCAACGGTGCAGTCTTCATGGAAGGCGCCGTGATTGCGGAACGACGCGAGATAGAGTTTCAGCGATTTGCTTTCGAGCAGCCACGCGCCCGGCACATAGTCGATGACGAGATGTGCAAAGTCGGGCTGGCCCGTTACCGGACAGAGTGACGTGAATTCGGGAGCGGTGAAGCGCGCTAAGTAATTCGTATCAACGTGGGGATTGGCGACGCGATCGAGCTGAGCCGTCTCTGGACTATCCGGTATCCCGACTTGCTTGCCGAGCTGAGTTGCGCCCGGCTTTTCCGCTGCCATTGTCGGTTACTCCGCAGCCAAACGTGCTTCGGGCGAAGGTCCGCGATATATACAACCTTCGCTGCAGCTATCCCGATGGACTTCGACTTGGCAAAGGCCGGGGATGCGGTTCGAAAGCCGGTTCCAGATCCACACGGCGATGCGTTCGAGGGTCGGCGCGGCCAGACCGTCGATATCGTTCAACATGCGATGATCGAGTGCGTCTTCCGTTTCGCGGAGTGCTGCGGACAATTCGTCGAAATGGAAGATGTAGCCGGTCGCGGGGCCGGGTTCGCCTTCGACGACGATGCGCGCGCGAAACGAGTGTCCGTGCACGCGTGCATTCGGCGTGCCGGGTGCAGCCGACGGCAGGAAGTGGGCCGCCTCGAACCTGAATTCCTTGTAGATTTGCATGGCCGCTCCTTACGGGATTTCGCCCCGAGGCGCCACCCCCGCCGGGGGGCTCAAACCGCGCCAAACCGGCGCGGAAGGCCCATTCGTTAAGGGATTCCGAGAATTTTATGGGTTTGGACGGACAGACGCCATGCCGGATTGGCTTTGCAGTAAGCGATGGCCGCAAGCGTGTTGGCGTGTTGGTCGGGCCCGTCCATCGGCTGGAGAAAGCGTTCCTCGAAGTCGAGTTCGAGATACCGGGCCGGGTCGCCGCCTTCTTGCGGGAAGACGAGCTTCAACTCGTGGCCGTGGCGCTGCTTCAGGTCGGAGCCAACTTTTGGCGAGACGCAGATCCAATCGATCGTTTCAAGGACCGGAAGGGTGCCGTTGGTTTCGATGGCGATCCTGAATCCCTGCGCGTGGAGCGCGTCGACCAGCTGCTGGTCGACCTGCAGCATCGGTTCTCCGCCGGTCAGAACCACGAGTATCGAATGGTTTGACTGAGGCGCCGCTCGCCGGCAGGCGTCCGCGAGGGCGGCTGCCGTCTCGAAGCGTCCGCCGCCTTCTCCGTCCATGCCGACGAAATCCGTATCGCAGAACTGGCAGACGGCCTTGGCGCGGTCCTGCTCGCGCCCGGTCCACAGGTTGCAACCCGCAAATCGGCAGAACACGGCGGGCGTGCCGGCGTTCGCGCCTTCGCCTTGCAGCGTGTAGAAAATCTCCTTGATCGCATACATGCTGGGATACCTACGAAGCGCCGCGTGCAAGTCAAGTCCGGCCGGGGCAGATGGTGACCGAACCGCGATCCTGTCGCTGTTTCGGCTCGGTCGCGCCGGAACGCTGCTGTCCCGCGGGTGACGACGGGGTGCGGCGGCCGAAGGGCGATTGACGGACACCAAAGGCAAGCTCATCGCGCACGCGACGACGACGTGCCTGATCTACCCGTTCTGAGATCTTCCCGCTCTAAGACAATTCGCGATTTGCGCGCGTCCGCCATTCGGTCCAGCCTTTGGCGCGAAGATCGCAAGCCGGGCACGCCCCGCAGCCATAGCCCCACTCATGACGGTTCGTGCGGTCGCCCAAGTAGCAGGTGTGGGTGTCTTCAAGGATGATCTGGATCAGGTCGTCGCCACCGAGCTTCGAAGCCAGTTCCCAAGTTCCGGCCTTGTCGATGAACATCAGCGGGGTTTCGATGGCGACGGGTGTCGCCAGTCCTAACGACAAGGACTGTGCCATCGCCTGTATCGTATCATTGCGGCAATCGGGATAGCCGGAGAAGTCCGTCTCGCACATGCCGCCGACGAGTGTGGCGATACCGCGCCGGTATCCGAGTGCGGCGGCGTAGGTCAGGAATAGTAGGTTGCGCCCCGGCACGAACGTCGTCGGCAATCCGGTGGCCGCAAACGTAATTTCCGTCTCGCGGGTGAGCGCGGTATCGCTGATGCTTTGGAGGGCGGGCAACTCGAGGACCGTATCGCCGCCGAGCCGCCGTCCGGCGGCACCGAGGTGCGCGAGCTTCGAGCGTATGATGTCGCGCTGCTCGAGTTCGACGCTGTGGCGCTGGCCGTAGCTGAATCCGACGGTTTCGACGCGATCATACCGATCAAGCGCCCAGGCCAGGCATACAGTCGAGTCCTGGCCACCCGAAAAAAGAACAAGAGCAGAAGTTTCCGGCACGGGGTGACTAAACTTTCTCAGAAGGGCTGTGGATGGCGCCGAGTTGGGATGAAAACCCTCCGGGACCGCTTATTTAGCGCAACCCGGGCATCTCGGGTGTGTTTCTCTTTTATCGTCGAACACGTTATCTCAGTCGATCTCGCTGACAGTTCTCGACAGTCACCTGGCCCATAGGGTAGTCGCAGACCGCCCAGCGGGACTTTGCTGCACCGACATTAGGGTTTAATAACCGGGCGCGAAACTCCCGAAAACGCCCCTTCCCGACACAAGATCCAACACCAGGAACGCACATGACCGCTATCGTCGACATCATCGGCCGCGAAATCCTCGACAGCAGAGGCAATCCGACGGTCGAAGTAGATGTGCTTCTCGAAGACGGATCAGAGGGACGCGCGGCCGTACCGTCGGGTGCGTCGACCGGGGCTCATGAAGCGATCGAGCTCAGGGACGGGGACAACGGGCGCTACCAGGGCAAGGGCGTCTGGAAAGCAGTCGATGCCGTCAATGGCGAGATCTTCGATGCGCTTTCGGGCATGGATGCCGAAGAGCAGCGTGGGATCGACGCGGCGTTGCTTCAGCTCGATGGAACGGACAACAAGAGCCGCCTTGGCGCCAATGCCATTCTCGGCGTCTCACTTGCCGTCGCGAAGGCAGCCGCGCGTTCGAACGATCTTCCACTCTATCGCTATATCGGCGGCGTCAACGCGCACATTCTTCCCGTGCCGATGATGAACATCATCAACGGCGGAGCTCACGCCGACAATCCGATCGACATTCAAGAATTCATGATCATGCCCGTTGCGGCCGAGTCATGCGCGGACGCCATCCGCATTGGCGCTGAAATCTTCCACACCTTGAAGAAGAACCTCAAGGACGCTGGCCATAATACTTCGGTCGGAGACGAGGGTGGCTTCGCACCGAACCTGAAGAGCGCCGACGAAGCTCTCACCTTCATCATGAAATCGATCGAGAAGGCCGGTTACAAGCCGGGCGACGACGTGATGCTGGCGCTCGATTGCGCCTCGACCGAATATTATAAGAACGGGAAGTATCAGCTCGCCGGCGAAGGCAAGTCGCTCGACAGCGCCAGCAACGCCAAATATCTCGAAGATCTCGTGAACCGTTTTCCGATCATCTCGATCGAGGACGGTATGGCCGAGGACGATTGGGCCGGATGGAAAATCTTGACCGACCTCATCGGCAAGCGCGTTCAGCTGGTTGGCGACGATCTCTTCGTGACGAATACGGAGCGCCTCGCCGAAGGTATCGAGAAAGGCATCGCGAACTCGATCCTCGTGAAGGTCAACCAGATCGGCTCATTGTCGGAGACGCTGGACGCTGTGAGCATGGCGCAGCGCGCTGGGTACTCCGCAGTCATGTCGCATCGTTCGGGCGAAACGGAAGACTCGACGATCGCCGATCTCGCGGTCGCGACGAACTGCGGTCAGATCAAGACTGGATCGTTGTCGCGCTCTGACCGTTTGGCGAAATACAACCAGCTCATCCGGATCGAAGAAGAACTCGGCGCCGTCGCAGTTTATGCGGGCCGGTCGATCCTGAAGCGCACGTCGCGATAGCGGAGCCCTAATGAGGTGGCAGCTCGTTGTGCGAGCTGTCGCTCTCAAGCCCGTTAATATGGCTTTTTATTGCTTTTCCTCGCGGTAATGTGACGCCGGAACGCTACTACGTTCCGCGCGTTTCGTTCCCATGAGTGTGAACGTGATGCGTCAAACGAGACCAGTTTCTTTCCGCGGGGCGAGTCACGCGCGGAGGATCAATGATTTCCGCCGCCGTGCTTGGGTACAGCGCCGAGCGTCCGGGCAAAACGTCGAGCCGCCGCGGCCAACGGGCGAGTATATTCCCGGCGAATTTCCTGAGCCGCCGAAATCCAAAGCGTGGGCCTTGCTTCGCCGCGGCGTCGGTCTGGCGTCGGATCTGGTTGTACTCATTCTTGCTGCGCCGTTTTTTGCCGGTTGGTTCCTCTATCGCCTCGTCCGGCGCGTGCTGCGCGGCGAAGACTGATTTCCTGAATGTGATTGGGGCTCGTGTCGCAGCAGCGGAACACGATGCGGACGGATTCGTTTCACCTTGGCAACGAAGAAACCAAAGGATGGAAACCCCATGAAGAAATTCATTGCGGCATGCGCGTTCGCAGCGCTGTTCGGTGCTGCGCCGGCAATCGCAGCTGATACGTCCACGGATAACCAGCCGAGCTCGCCGCAGAGTTCGGGGCCCGGCGTCAAGGGTGACCCGGGCGGGAAAAATGGTCCCGCGATGGACGCGAACGGCAACACTTCTAACAGCGGCGCCGGCACTGGCGAACAGGGCATGTCACCTTCCCAGGACGCGACTGGTGTGAAGGGTGCGCAGGACAGCACTAACGGCCCGTCCAATAAGAAGCCCGGCGATACGTCTAAGTAAAAGCGACTTGAAGGCCCCGGATTCCGGGGCCTTTTTTCATAGGTTAAAACGGTCGGCGGGGCCCCGTGCTCTTTTGAAGAAAGGATTTCCGGGAATGCGCGTTGATATGGCATTGGCCGCGACGCTGCTCATCGCGAGCGTGACGGTTTCATGGGCTCAGGCGGCAACGGCTCAGTCAGCGGATCAATCGCTCCCCGAGAGCATGCGAATTCAGCAAAGCGTGACGCAACAGAATGCGCGCGACGCGGAGCGCGCACTTCAACAAAATTCCCGCACGTCGACTGAGGCTCCCGGAAGTTTCGGCGCACCGGTGGAAACAAAGCGTATCGATCCGGCTGCTCCCAACTCGCAACGTCTTCAGATCGATGATGGCGTGAGCGGAGCGATCCGGAAAAATCCGGACGCGAGCGGGCAGGCCTCCGGCTCGTCCGGAAGCTCCTACAATATGATCCTGCGTGGTGCTCCATCGAATAACGGCGTGAGCACGGGGACATCCGGCGCCGGGCTTCCGGCGCCAGGATCATCGGCTGCCGGGTCTGCGCGCACCGGGGCTGCATCGGGCTCGGGCAGCAGTTCGTCGGGCGGGTCGCACGGTGGCAGCCGCTAGCTGGCTTTCATACGGAGACCCCGTGGTCTTGGGGTCAATTCGTTAATCGATATTAATCATGTCAGCCGCTGGCATGTCGTTTGCTCGTTATCGGCGGTCCCCCCGGCTCGATAGGGCCGGGGTGGGTCGCTTTTTCATGACGAGATGCGGGCGGAGATAGACGTGTTTTTGGATAAACCTCATGCCGAGGCCGTTCAGGATCGGCTCGCCGCGCCGTCGACGAAGCGCGGGATCGATGCCGCAGACATTTTCGCAGCACTTTGGCGGCGTAAGCTTTTCCTGCTGATTTGCGGGCTTTTAGGCGCCGGTTTTGCCGTGACGCTTTCAAAGTTCGTTCCGCACCGGTACGTCGCCACGGCCGAGCTTCTCGTTGATCCGCGGGACCTTCGCCTCCTCGATAAGGAGGTCATGCCACGAGCCGGCGAGTCCGATTCCGGCATCACGGTTGTCGAGAGCCAGGTTCAGGTGCTGTCGTCGAACAGTGTTCTAAAACGAGCCATCAAGGCCTTGGCTCTTCAAAATGACCCGGAGTTCAATGGCACCCAAGGCAACGTTTTGACGACCGCATTGCCCGGGCTCGCCGGGTATTTGAGTTCCGAGCCGAAGGGCGATCGAGAAACTGCGGCCCTGCAGACGTTGCTGCAGCGGATCGGCGTCAAGAGACCGGAGCGGACGTTTGTCATCGAGCTGTCAGTCAGCTCAAACGATCCGAGTAAGTCGGCGCGCATAGCCGACGCCATCATCGCCGCCTATCTCGAGGATCAGGCGCAATATCGTTCGTCCAGCAATGAGGGTGCTGCAGAGGCTCTGGATTCGGGCCTCATGGCGATGAAGGAACAGGTCAACGCCGCGGAAGAAAAAATTGCTGCCTACAAGGCGGCGAACGACCTTGGCCTCGCAAGCGGCAAACTCGTCGTCGAACAGCAGCTGACCGATGCGAACAATCAGTTGGCTCTGGCACGGGCCGCGACGGACCGCATCAAAGCGCAGATCGATGATATTCAAACATCGCGCGCGACGCCCGAGTCGATACCGGAGATCATGGCTTCGCAGACGTTGATCAATTTGAAAAAGCAGCTCGCGACAGTTTCGGCAGAGCGTGCCCGGTTTGCCGCGCAATTGATGCCGAAACATCCCGTGATGGTGACGATGGCTCAACAGGAGCGCGCCGTCAGGTCCGAAATGGACCGCGAGATCCTTCGCGTCCTCGGGAGCATCCGCCATGACTACGAACGAGCCAAGGCCAATGAGCAATCGTTGGCGGATACTGTTCAACGTCTCAAAGGCGAAATGAACGAGGCGGCGAAGGCACAAATCGAGTTGCGCGAATTGGAGCGCAATTTCGAGGTTACGCAGAGCCTTTATCAGCAGTCGGTCGCGCGATCGCGCGAGACGCGCGAGCAGTCGCGGCTCAACACGACGAACGTGCGCATCATCTCGTCAGCGATGCCGCTTCCGGCGCGCGTGTTTCCGCCTCGCGGTGTCGTCCTGGCGATCCTCGGCTTCCTGATCGGGCAGACATTGGCGGCCGCGGCCATCTTGCTTCCTTTGGTGCGAGGCCTTTTCGAGGCGCCCAACACCGCAGGTGCGCCGGGAGCCAGCAGCGACAGCACGTTGCGGTCAGCACGCGAGCGGGATAAGGAAGCTTCGCTAAATACAACGCAAAACGCTCAAACCGTGAGCAAGGTCGAGGTGGCCGTTGACGCCAGTGCCGACGAAATCTCCAGAGGGGCCGTGAGGGCGCCTACACTCGTCAGAGCGAGCAACGGCGTTTCCAAAGACAATGACGTGGCTCCGCTGTCGCCTCGCCGGTTGGTCAGCGACATGCGCGCCGCTTCGCGTGCGGCGCAGACGGTGTGGCTACGCGACGGCACTTCGGCAATGGCATCGCTCGCGCGCATTGCTGCGGTCTCGCCGGATACGGCGTTCGCCGATCACATCCGGACGCTCCACGCTTACCTCGGCGGCCGAGCGAGTTCCGATGCGGTGCGGACGGTTTGGTTCGTCTCCAATCATGGCGTGCCGATAAAGCCTGTCATCGCGCTTGCCTTCGCGCACGCGTGTGTCGCGGAAGGCCAAAAAGTTTTAATCGTTGACGGTGACGTGCGGACACCCGGACTTACCCGCTTGCTGGTCGCCGATGGCGCGTTGAGCGCAAGCACAGCTCAGGCGGCGAGAGGGAAGATCAGCAAGACCCGAGATTCGAACCTCGATCTCCTCATCGTCGACAACCCAGATGCTTCTTCGATCCTCGCGTCGCTGGATGAAGCTAAGCGATCCTACGATGTGGTCATCATCGATGCGAGGGCCGATGCCTTGTCGCGGGATCTCGATGCCGCGAACCAAGTACTTTTCGTTTCATCCAATCGGCCCAACGACACCGTCGCGTTCGACACCGGCGTTGATGGCCTGACGAAGGATATGCCGCGTCTCTGCGGCGCGATCCTCACGGCAAAGGGGCTCGCAAGCCCTACTGCGGCGGTCGCTGCGCATGCCGTCTGAGCTTAGCCGCCGCAGGTTCATCGCCGGGGTGGCCGCTGCTGGCGCTTTTCCGGCATCGAAGTTGGCGCGCGCGGGTGATCAATCGAGGTTCGACGTCGCGGGCAATCAGCTCCGTTTCGGCGGCCGTCCCATTCGTTTGCTGGGTGTCGGCGTCGGTGACCCGGTGTACGTGCGCGGCGAACGACCCATTGGCGATTATGAAGTGCTTGCCCGCGATTGGCGCTCGACCGCCGTGCGGATCAGCGTTCATCCCGGACATTGGCGTCACGACCGACAGCATACACTCGCAGTGCTCGAGCGCGATGTGACCGCTGCACGAGCCGCTGGACTTTTCGTTATTATCGATTGGCATGTGATCGGCTTTCCCGGGCGGTACGCGGAGCCGGTCGATCCCAGTTGGGGTCTGCCGCTTGACGCATTCGCTTCCGATGATGTGCTGGCTCTGGATTTTTGGCGGCGAGTGTCTGCGCGTTTCGGCAAAGATCCTGGTGTTCTTTTCGAACTCTGGAATGAACCGGTTTACGACGGCAAGTTGTGGCGAAGCACCGGTGAACATTGGCCGGTTCTCAAAGCGCTGTGGGTGCGCCTGATCAACGAAATCAGATCGCGATCCGACGCGATCCTCATCGTTGCGGGCGGGCGGTGGGCCCACGATCTCAAGGGCGTTGCGAAGGACCTGATCGATGACGAGCGGGTCATCTATTCCTGGCATTGCTATCCGAATGAAGACCGCGGCGTCGCTTCACGCTGGCCGGATAGCCTCGACGGTCTTCCGGCCGTCAAACCTGTCGTCGTCACCGAGTGGGGCTTCAGCAGGGACGGGGATGGTGTAATCAGGGGCACGCCGGAAGACTTCGGCATTCCGTTCACGCGCGATATTCTAGAACCCCTTAAGCTGCATTCAATGGCGTGGTGCTTCTCTTCCGGGGCGACCCCGAGGATGCTCGCGCCGGATGGTGTCTCAACGACCGAGTACGGCGCGTTCGTCAAAGACTATCTGGCGCGTTCGTGGCGTCCCGAGACTTGATCCGAGAGCGAACAAAGATGGCATCGATAAAGGGGGAAGTTGGCGCTGCTGCACCGGATGCCAGCGATCTCGTGCGCGTCTTTCGTCCATTCCTTTTGCTCGTCGTGCTGCTTGTCTATTGGATTTCGTTCGAGCCGTTCCATGACCGCTCGGGCGCCGATCTCGCCGGGCCGCTCGAGGGCGGAAATATCGCCAATCAGATTGCCTTCCCGCTGCTGTTCATCGTGTTGGCCGGCTTTACGCTCGCTACGAAGCCGAACCACTTCCGCAACGTCGCGGCGTTTCCGTTTGTTGCGTTCATGGTTTGGCTGCTGATCACGAATATGGTCTCTGGCGATCCTGCGACGGGTTTGAAGCGCGGCCTATTCGAGGTCATCTCGATGACGATTGCGGCGATGGCCGTGGGACTGCCACAGAGCCCGCGTCAGTTCGCAAATCAACTCGCGATCGCGGCTTTCGCCGTGCTCGTTCTTTGCTACGTGGGCGTTGCGTTTCTCCCGTCGCTTTCCATCCACTCGACGGGCGACACCTTGGAGAGGGAACTCGCGGGCAACTGGCGCGGGTTCTTCAGTCACAAGAATGAAGCTGGGGCAATGATGGTCGTCCTCATCTTCTCGGGGTTATTCATCACTGAGGCCGGCAAGACTTGGGCCGGCTGGCTGATCGTCGGCGCGGCGTCTGTGTTCCTGCTGTTCTCGGTGTCGAAGACGTCGATTGCGCTGGTGCCGTTTACGCTCTTCCTAGCGGCGCTGGTCTACCGGGCGCGGAGTGGTTGGTTTCGCGCCGTCCTCGTCCTGCTGCCGCTTGTTTTTCTGAACGTTGCAACGGTCGGATCGAGCTGGCCGGGTCCGATCAGATCACTCGTCGCCCTCGTGCTTCCGGATGCCACCTTCACGGGGCGAACGGATCTTTGGCGCTTCTCTCTCGAGCAGACGGCCGAGCATCCGATTTTCGGCTACGGGCTTACGGGGCCGTGGCGGACGAACGAGCTCATGTACCGTGACAAGCTGCCGGCGGAACCGGAGGATATTTCGGGCTGGGTCGAAGAACTCGGAACGGATTCTCACAACAGCTATCTCGAAGCGGCGCTTCAATTCGGCATTCCCGGTTTGGCTTTGCTGCTGATCGCCGTGATCTATGTTCCGCTGCGGGACTTCGGGGTTGCATCACGATTGTCGAACAATCCGGCTCTCGTGCGCTATTTCCTGAGGCTGTGGATCTACGTCCTCTTCACAGCGT
Organism: Hyphomicrobium sp. ghe19; assembly: GCF_902712875.1. Taxonomy (NCBI): domain Bacteria; kingdom Pseudomonadati; phylum Pseudomonadota; class Alphaproteobacteria; order Hyphomicrobiales; family Hyphomicrobiaceae; genus Hyphomicrobium; species Hyphomicrobium sp. ghe19. The sequence goes on from NZ_LR743509.1 coordinate 1,730,391, forward strand.
CGCTGGAGACCGTGCTCGTCTCGCGCAACAATCCGGTCTGGTTCATGGCTCTGATGGCGATTGTCGGGATGCATCTGCTTGCGCGTTTCCCCGTCGCCAAAGAGGATCGCCGCTGATCTTCCGGTCAGGCGCGAACGCCGATGCCGTGCAAGGCTTCGTCGACCGACAGGCATGGAATTCCGCGCGCCATTGCTGCCTTCACTGCCATTTCGAGATGAGCGGGGGAGCAGCCGATCCAGCTTGGACTGGGCGTCACGTCGTGGGTATAGAAAATGACCCATGCGTTTGTCGCGATCGCCTGGTCGAGAATTGCGTTGATGGATTGCTCGGTGCTCGTTCGATCATACAGTTCTACTGATCGAAGCATCGCCAGATCGATCAGGCCCGAGTTCAAACCACAGTAGATGCTGCGGCAGCTGCTGAACGTTTTGTCGAGGTCGAACTTCCGCGGGAACGAAACATTCCCGAATGGATAGGCGAAATTTTTGCTCACTGCGTTGCCGCAAATGTCGCGAAGGGCATTGAAGCACTGTTGCGTTTCGCGTGCGAGGGCGGATCGCGTCAAGCTCTGCACTTTGACGTGGTTGTACGTGTGGCAGCCGATTTCGTGGCCTGCGCGGGCGAGCGCCCCGACGTCGCGCTTGTCGATGACGGTCCAATGCTCGTCTCGGTTTCCGCAGATACCGGGCGCGATGTAGTAGGTTCCACGTATGCCATAGCGATCAAGGATCCGCGCACCATTCGTCCGAGCGGAATCCGGTGCATCGTCGAAGGTGAAACTCACGATCGGATGGGTGTTTTTCGCGAAGATCGGCTTCGTCGGCACGATACGCGCGAGATAGCGCGAGGCGCTGGCACAAAGGCCCGTAACGCGCTTCGGTGTTAGTTCGGCGCGACTTCCTTGAACCGGTCTGCCGATCGCGTTGATGCCGTCCATGGTTCACCCGAGTTCCAGATTGGAGATGAGATATGCCGCTGCTTGTCGCGTGGTATGCTGTTCGGCGGCGCGTCTCAGCGCAGCTCTGTCAGTCGGCGTATTGAGAGCAAGCTCGATCGCGGTCGAGAGCGCTTTCGTATCGCCGACCGGCACGAGGCCGCCGAGGCGACCGCCTTCGAGAACTTCCCGAGGTCCATAAGGGCAATCGGTTGAAACGACGGCGGTGCCGCAGGCGAGAGCTTCGATCAGCACGTTGCCGAGCCCTTCGAACTTCGACGAGCTGACGAGCACGTTGGCCTTCAGAAGCCATTCGAATGGATCGTTTGTTGCGCCCGTGAGCGTTACGCGATCTTCGAGTTCAAGGCGCGCGATGATGTCTTCGAGCGTCGGACGCATCGGGCCTTCGCCGACAATGACGAGGCGCGAGGGCACGCGCTTCACGAGATCGGCGAATGCTTCGATCAATGTCAGATGGTCTTTTTCGGGTGACAGGCGGCCAATCGCGACGAGCAAACCTTTTTCGCGCGTTTCGGGGGTTTCTTTTCCGAGTGCCAACCGCGCAGCCGTCGGTGGATCGATGACAGCGTTCGATGTCATGACGCTGATCCGTTCGGCCGGTACGCCGAAATTCAAGATGAGGTCGCGGCGAGCGCCTTCCGTCAAGGTGAGGACGCGATCGGCGCGACTGTAGACGTATCCGGCGGCGCGGAAGGCGAGGCGGTTCTGAAGATACGGGTCGAGGTCTTTCGCAATCGAGGGCGCTGTCACTTCGCGCAGCACGAGGCGCGGGCGTGTTTTCGGCGAGAGCAATCGGGTGGCGGCGAACGCCGCGACGTTGGGGGCGGCTTCAGAACTGAAGAGCACCGTCGGCCGCAACTGGCGGATCGCGTTGCTGAGAGGGATGACTGCCGTTGCGAGGCGCTTCGCGGAGACGTGAACAATGCGGACGCCGTCCGCCACGAACTGCCTCAGCCGGCCTTCGGGAACGAGCGTGAGAATGCTGACCTCGATGCCCGTTTCGAAAAGGCTGTTCGCCAACAAGATGGCGTCGCGCTGAGCGCCTCCGCCGTGGAGTGCACGGATGAAGAATGCGACGTGCGGTCGAGAGGTCACGGCCTCGATCGCATCGGCGTCCGCGGTGTCAGTCGCTTGGCCAACATCGCCTGCGAGGTTGGCATGGAAAGTGGATTTCCGGTTTGTCCCATGAAGCATCATGGGGACGGTCCATGCCAAAAGCGTGCCTGAATCGACAACGATTGGGCGCGGTCCGTCGAAAAAGAAAACGAGACGTGTCCCAAAATCGGGCAGTTGTTCAGTGGTGCAGTAAGGCTTTCCCGTAATGATTTTGCGCCACGCTGTGATCTACATCGGTTCGCGAGTGTTTGCTGCGGCGCTCAACTTGCTTTCGGTCGCCCTCTTTGCGCGTCTTGCAGGGCCCGAGACGTTCGGCGCTTATCTTCTCTACCTCGCTTCGGCGTACATCATTTACGGCTTCGCCATTCAATGGCTCAGGATGTCGTTTTTTGCCGTCTATACGGCGGACCATTCGCTTTCGATCGTCGGCACGTTCATTCGCACGATGTCTGTTTTGGTCGGTTTGGTCGCCGTCATAGGGGGCTTGACCGTTTGGGCGGGCATCTTCAGCCGCGATGCTGTGGCGGGCACCGTCCTGCCGACGGTCGGCCTCGCTGTATTCGAGACGTTCTATGAGATCTCACGTGCGCGCCTGAAGGTGGAACTGGTTGGGGTCGCCGTGCTTCTTCGGGCGCTTTTCGTTCCGGTCGGCGGGGCGGTCGCCTTCGCGTTAACGGGAACCGCGACGGGCCTTGCAGCCGGCGTTGCGCTCGCTAACGTTTTGGCGGCGGCGCCTTTGATCCGCGAGGGTTGGCCGGCGGTTAGAGAGAAGTTCTCCGCCGGTATTGCGCGTCAATATTTGAAGTACGGCTCGCCGCTGATCCTGGCTTTCGGCATCAATGCCGCCGGACAAAGCGGCGATCGATTGCTTCTCGCAAAATTCGACAGCGTCGGGGCGGTCGGTCCGTATGGCGCGGTCAGCGATCTCATTAAGCAAAGCCTCGTCGTGGTATCCGAGGCGGTTGCCGGATCTTACATGCCGCACGCAAAACGCGCCGCGAGCGATGGCGACAGCGCGCGAACGAGGCTCATTTTAACGGAAGCGTTCCGCGCGTATTCGTTCATAACGGCCTTTGGATCGGCCTTTATTCTGTGCTTTGCGCCCGACTTGGTCCACGTGCTTTTCGGCGAGGCTTACGCCGAGGCCGCCGCGTCTCTGGTTCCAATCTTTACGTTGGCGACGGCCCTTTACGTTTTCCGGGCGTTCTACTTCGGGCAGGCGATCTATTTCCTGGAGAGCTCATCGGCCGAACTCTATGCTTCGACTGCGACAGTGGCTGCGGGTGCCGCAACGGCGCTTCTGCTCATTCCATCTCATGGTGCGGCCGGCGCGGCTTTGGCCATGCTCGCGGCGCAGGGAGCGGGTTGTCTCGTTGCGGCACTCGCGGCGCGACGGTGGCAAGCCATGCCGCTTCCCATTCTCGATCTTTTCGGCATTGCTGGCATTGCAGCAGCCGCGGCGTTCCTGGCCGATACCGCTGATCTGCTGCCAGCGGCTCATGTGGTGATATTGGCGCTTAAGCTTGCTGCACTCGGCCTTGGGGCGTGCCTCGTGATCGCGTTGTACGATATCTTCGGTATCGGCGTCTGGACGCGGCAACTCACGCTCCGCAAGCTTGCCGCTATCCGATTGGTCTAAGAGCCGCGCGGCGCTATTTGGCTGCAACGACCAGTTCGTTATAGGCGGCGAGCATCCGGCCGCGCGAATATTTGGCGCGGATTGCCTGAGCGAACTTATCGAGATCGGCGTTTGTTTGCGTTCGCGGGCGTTGGGCTCCGATCGCTGCGGCGAATGCCAGCGTGTCATCGGGGTCGATGAAGCTTACGGGTTCGCTGCCGCCGACGGAGAGGACTTCGCGCAAGACCGGAAGGTCTGCTGCAACAATCGCTACGCCGGCCATCGCTGCTTCCACCGCCGCAAGCCCGAACGTTTCCCATTTGGACGGAAACACGAACACGTCGACGGCGCCGAGAAGATCGCCGAGTGTCTCCCGAGAGACAATTCCCAAGAAGTGGATTCGATCTGCAACTCCAAGCGAGCGTGCCTGTTCGCGTAGGTCGTTCTCGTTCGGTCCGCCGCCCGCAAGGATAAGCCGGGCGCCGGTCACATGGGTCAGAGCGCGAACGATCTGGTGCTGGCCCTTCTGATCGCAAAGTCTGCCGGCGTTCAGAAGCAGCAGGCCGTCGTCCGGAATGGCATGTCGAGGCAAGACTTCGGCGCGGGGGTGACGTGCTTTTGGTGCATCTAGGCCGTGATCGATCCTGCGCAGATTTCTGCGGTAGCGCTGCGGATAATGACGGAAGGCGTGCTCGGTTGCGGCGGAGTTCGCGATGTTGACGCTGTAGAGCCCCGCCGACCCCATGGCTGCATCGAGCAGGCGGACTGCGGGGTGAATTTCTTCCGGCATCGCGGTTTGGTGCACGATACGCCGTTTGCAGCCGACGAGAGCTCCAATGAGGCCGACGATGACAGACGCCGTCGATTGATAGGCGATAAGCGTGTCGGGCCTCGTCCTCGCGATTGTCATGATCGCGCCTGCAATGCCGCGCAGCTTCTGAGCGGTGGTGGCGCTGATGCCGGGGTAAATGAAGCGCGTCTCGACGCGGGCGCCGCCGCTTTGAAGTCCGTCCGAGATCATCTGGGCGAGCGCTTCGACGCCGCCGCCTTCGTTGCTGTGAACGAGTTGCAAGACGGAAATTCTGCTGCCGCTTCGGCCATGTTGTGCGGAGCGCGGCTCAAGCCGTCGAATGTCTTCTTCCGGATGAGCAGTTGCGCCCGCCGTCGCGAGACGCGCGTCGGTTAACAAATTCTTTCGCGATGCCCCAAACTGGAACTTGGTTTGTTGCAACGGTGGTGCTCCCCCTCGGCAGGCCATGCTTTTTGGTTCGTTGGGGCATGCCGTTGCAAACCAGCAGCCAATCGGCATGCGTTGGGGCGGCAACTCTGCGGACTCTGGATCATTCGAGAGCAGGAGATGCGCAGTCGCCACAGGAGAGGCCGTGAATGAGAGTTGGCGCTGTCCTTGCTTAGCGTCACGTGCCTTCGCGACACTACATCGGAGCTTCGTGTAACCCCCGTGTCTCTCCAACCATCATCTCAGTCCTCTCCAGACGCCGGCCGGATTGACCGAATTTCGCAGTATCGCGTTCCGATTTGGAACAGTGTTCAATTTGAAACGGCACTTCCTGTCTCGGGTGACCGCTAGTGCCAATGTTCGACATCGCCGCTGCGCGGGAGCCAGCGGAGGAAGGCGACCATTCCGTCTCCGACGTCACGATCATCGGTGCGGGCGCCGCCGGTTCGATGGCTGCGATCGTTCTGGCGCGGCGAGGAATTTCCGTCACGCTTGTCGACATGCGTGCCAAACATCCTCCGGAATTTCGCTGCGAAAAAATTGTCGACGACCAACTCGAGCTGATCAAGCAACTTCAACTTCTCGACCTCCTGAAGCAGATTTCAACGCGCGTCGACCGGATGCTGGTCGTGCGGCCCGGCAACATTCAGGAGCTGCGTAAAACGACCGAATACGGCTTCAGCTATCAGGACTTCATCAATTCGTTGCGGTCGAACCTTCCCGGACGCGTGCGGTTCATCAACGAGCGGGTTGCAAAGATTCGTAACGGCGAAGAGACACAGATCATCGAACTCGCCAATGGCGAAACGCTTTCGACGCGTCTCGTCGTGCTGGCGACCGGGCTGGCGCAGGGACTACGTCAAAACCTCGGAATGGCGCTCGATACTGTTCATCATCATCACTCGCTCTGCGTCGGCTTTTCGGTGCGACCAGGTGCAGGACAGAAATTCAATTTTCCGGCGCTGACGTATTACAGCGAGCGCCTTGAAAGCAGCATTGCCTACATCACGCTGTTTCCGATGGGCGACGTGATGCGCGCCAATCTCTTCACCTATCACGGCTATCAGGATACGTTTGTCGCCGAGATCAGAAACGATCCGATTTCGGCGCTTTACAGTGCAATGCCTGGGCTCGAGAAATTTCTCGGATCGTTCGAGGTGACCGATGGCGTTCGGATCAGAATGATCGACCTCGATCGTGTGGCGAACCACCGTCAGCACGGCGTTGTTTTGATCGGCGATGCGTTTCAGACGTCATGCCCTGCGACCGGCACGGGATTGACCCGGTGCATGAACGACGTCGCGCGTTTGTCGGAGCACATCGACGATTGGCTTGCGGCGCCCGGCATGAGCCGGAGCAAACTCGCGTCATTCTACGACGATCGCCGGAAGACGTCGGTTGATGATCATGCGACTTATGCAGCCCATTATGCGCGCAAATTCGCGACCGACCGGAGCCTGAGCTGGGATCTGCGGCGCATCAAAACGGTTCTGCGATCTCGCTTCAACATCATGGAAGCTTCTCTCGGGGAGCGATTGAGCCTGCTGTCGGCATTTTTGATCCAATAGCGTCTTGACCGAATAGCTTCTGGCCGAGACTTACGACGCAATGCGCGGGAGCCTATCGGCAATCGAGCGCGCGAGCGCCATCAGTTTGGGCTTCCGCGAAATATAGGCGATGGCTTTTCTGCGAGCGATGAAGGGCGTGCCGCGCAAACTCAGCGGTGTCGTCAATTCCGCCATCGGCACGGGCGAAACGCCGAACTCGTCCTTATACCGGTGCGCGCCCACCGACAGATCAAAGGTACGGCAGCCTTCGGAATGCAGCGCTTCGAGAGCCTGATGTATGATCATCTTGCCCAATCCGAGCGGCCGCCATGAGGGATCTTGCGACTGGCTCATCCGTATGAGCGTGGTGTGATCGTTATTCTTGAGGGCGAAGAATGTCGCGACGATTTCGGCATCAGCCGCGAGTACGAACATCACCGCGTGCCCGGTCACGAGACCACGCAAAAGCTGACGGCGATAGAACTCTTGGTAGACCGGTTCATTGAACACATGCTTGGCGCCGCGGGCGGCCAAGCGCGAGGTTTGTTGTTCCTGGAGCACTTGGAGGGCTTCCACCGCCTCATCGTTGTTCGTGATGCGTCGCAGCCGCCCTCCGTTCTCGTTAGTGAACTTGGTTGCGCGGCGGCGCAGTTCCCGGCGCGCGGATTTACTGAGCGTCGACAGGTATTCGTTCCAATCGTCGCCGAGCGATACGATATGGCCGCTCAGATCACTGCTTCCGATGCCGGAAAGCGTCGTCATGGGGTTGACGTTAGAGCCTAGCGACAATGGCATTTTTTGCAGCGTCAGGACGTCCGCCGGCGGAAGCGCTCGCAGAATGGCCGGCCAAATGTCGTCGGTAAAGCCCCGAAAATCGTAGTCCGAGCGCGCGAGGGGGGCGTTGTAGTCCGTAATCCATAGATCGGCGAATTCGATCCGCCTGATCCCGCTCTGAGAGTGCCGCATGAGCGGGATCATCATGAGGTCACGGCCGGAACTTCGCTCTACAACACAGACGATGACGGGTTCGATGCCGGTGGCCGTGAAGGATTCGTACCAATTTCCGATCCAATGGGCCGTTTGAAAGGGCGATGCAAATGCGTGCCGTTCAAGCGCCTGCCAGCGATCGGAAATGGAACTCCAGGTCGAGGCGATTTCGATGGTGAAATTTGGATTGGTGGCAGCGGTCACGAGTAAATCCGGGGCGAGGGGATACGACACGGCGAACCGCGCCGTCCGAAGGTTGCACAATGGATGCCAGCCCGCTGTCTCGCAGGAAGAATTTATGTCATTCAAAAACTAACGTTCTGCTAGCGGCTCGCTCGAGAGCACCACAATTTGAGCGTCGCCAGGCGCAGGCTCGTCATTTTGACGGCGATACGCTGCTGGTTGCGTGAGCCGGGCTCAACTCGTTGTCGATGTCGATGGATTTGCATCCACCCGCGCGGAGCAATTCATTGACGCGATCGGCGTCGCGGCGCAGTTCCGCCAATTTTGCGACCTTATCGGGATCGAGGTTTTTCTGCCCTTCCAGATGCTGGATCCAGCCGACGAGGTTGTCGGAACCCAGTTCAAGCGAACCCTGCAGCTGCTTTATTTTTGCGATATGCTGCTGGACGAATGCTGTCGGCTCGGCGCAAGGATCGCCGGATGATTGATCCGGAGCTTTGTGGTGCTTCGCCGAACTTTCTGCGGGCAACCCGATGAGGCCGTAAATCAACGCGACGCCCGCAAGGGCGGCTAGGCGAAGACGGTTCGTGGGAGGGTGTGTCGGCATCAAATTCCGCGTCTGAGCATTCGTGGTCGAGCGAGTCGCGTTTCGCAAAAGTAGCGCAGGCGGAATATTTGCGAAATGCGGCGTTCGGCGATGTTTGAAGGGCCGCTATCGATCGCGGCGTATTAGACATGGCAAATAGGACGGGCCGGTGGCGAGCCACCTAGCGCCAGGCGCAGACGAGGTTTGCGAGATTCGCGCAGCGTCTTATGGCGCTCAGCGGCATTTCCGGGCGACGGGGCGAGGCCTATGATTTACATCAGTGATTCTGGCGCTGTTGTGCTCGGACACAACCTTGGGTCGGCGAATTCATACAGTTTCGAAATGCTCAGGCAGACAGCCCGGCTCGTCTGTGGTCCCGGAGCAATCCCGGGATTGAAAAAAGTGGACGCTGTTCGATGCCGGGGGCCGAGCAACTAGATTCCCAGAAATAGTTCCGATAAATTTGCCGGGCTCAGCGGGGGCGTGGGGCAGGGGGAATTCGGAACGTGAAGTTTCGTGCAATCTTCAATTTGACCGGCAGCATGCTGGTCGCCGCGGGATTGTCCGCGTGCGCCGGTTCGGCGCCGTCTTTGCCGTCTGCCCAATATCTCGCATCGCCCGAAAAAGACGAAGAGCCGAAGGCGATTTCGGATCCGAACGAAGCGTTCAACCGCGCCGTCTTCGACAACAATCAGAAATTCAATCACGCCGTTCTCTATCCCGCAGCCAAAGCTTACAACGAGAACGTTCCCCAGGCGGTGCGCGACCGGGTCGAAGCCTTCTCGACGAACCTTTCTGAGCCGATGGTGTTTGCGAACGACATTCTGCAGCTCCGTCCGCAGGCGGCCGCAACCACGTTCGGACGTTTCGCTTTGAATTCGACGCTCGGAATTGGCGGCCTGTTCGACGTTGCGGCGACGCAAGGTCTCGATCGCCAGTCGGGCGATTTCGGCCAGACCATGTATGTCTGGGGGTATCGTGACAGCAGCTACCTGGTGCTGCCGATCGTCGGTCCGACAAACGTCAGAGACGCGATGGGCAGTACTATCGAGTTTGCGGCTCAGTTGGATTCGGGTGCGTTCCTCCCCGCATCGCTTTTGTCGATGAAGAGCGTCGCGGATTTCATTGAAGACGTTCAACCCGTGACAAATGCCGTCGGTGTGGCGGGAACCGTGTCGAGCCCGCTCACCAATCTCAGCAAAGCACAGGATATGGAGACGCTCGAGGACAGTTCGCTCGACTTCTATACGATGCTCAGAAGCGTGACGGATCAGAAGCGTCAGGCGGAACTGCAGGAAGCATTGGATACGAGCGCTCTGACGAGCACGCCGCCCGCGCCGGATCCGAACGCAATCGAGCCTGTGACCGTGCTCGTGTCGTCGCCGACGATGCTGGAAGTGCGGCGAGTCGTCGATGCGTCCAAGACCGCAAGTCCCGCCACCGGCACCATGGTGATCATCGGGCCGCCGGTGCCGGCGGAAGCGCCGGTCGCGCGGTGATCGGAATCACGACACGTCATTTCCATTGATGCATTCACGTTGACGCAATAACGAATCGCGCTTGGCCGTCGACGGTTATTTGCCGCGTCGGGTCGCGCCGTCAGATTGGCACAAGGCCACGCACAGAAATTGGACGCCAGGAATCGAGCTGCTTGCGCGAACGTTTTCGGCGTTCCTGCGCGCGGTCCGACGCGAGCCTCCGTGGCAAGGTGCGATATGTTGAAAAGAGCAATTGCTCAGGTCGACGACGAAAATGAGCAGCCGCTCATCATCGGCAAGGCTCCGCTGGTTCGTCATCTTTATGAAGGACGAGACATTACGCCGATTTGGAACGACCTGTTGGCGCGTGTGACCGCGGACGCGAACGACGCTGCCGCGTTCCTCGACCTTTCAACGATTTTGTACACGTTGGGCCAGCCCGATAAGGCGGTGCTTGCGCAGACAGCGGCGCTCGACATTCGCCGGACTTTTCACATCCGCAATGGGCGAGGGACGGGGCCGAGAATTCTCGTTTTCGTGACTGCTGGTGACTTCATGGCCAACACGCCGATCGAGTTTCTTCTGGAGGCTTCGGACGCGAACGTTTTGCTGCACTATGTCGACGCCGGTACGAAAGATCTTTCGGGCGTGCCCGATCACGATGTGGCGTTCGTCGCTATCGGCGAGTCTCCGGCCAATCGGCCTGTCCTTCAGAGGCTCGAACGGCTCCTGATCGGGTGGGCGATGCCCATCATGAACAATGCGCCGTTGCGGATCGTGGCGCTCACTCGGGATGGTGTCGCGGAGAGCTTCGTCGACGAGCCGTCGATCTTGGCGCCTCCGACAGTCGGCGTCTCGCGCAATACGCTCGAGCAAATAGCGGCGCGTCAATTTCCGCCCGGCGGGATGGATTATCCGATCATCGTGCGGCCTGTCGGAACGCACGCCGGCAAATCCATGGAAAAAATCACGAACGAAGAAGAACTCAGCCGCTACCTCGATGGCCAATCGGAGGCTGAGTATTATATCGCGCCTTTCATCGACTACAGCGGGCCGGACGGCAAATTCCGGAAGCAGCGAATCGCATTCATCGACGGCAAGGCATACGCCAGTCATCTCGCCGTTTCCGATCATTGGATGGTGCACTACCTCAGTGCAGGCATGGCCAAATATGCGGATCGGCGTGCCGAAGAGGCGGCGTGGATGCGCGATTTCGATAGCGATTTCGCGGCTCGCCATGCGGTCGCGTTCGACGCGCTGCATAGACGGTTGGGCTTGGATTATTTCGCGATCGATTGCGCGGAGCTTCCCGATGGCCGCCTCCTGTTGTTTGAAGCCGACGTCGCCATGATCGTTCACTCGATGGATTCAGACGTTACGTTTCCCTACAAAAAGCAGGCGATGAGCAAGCTGTTCGATGCGTTCGAAAATGCGCTGCAACGGCGCATCCAACCCAAAATGATCAGCGCGGCATGAGCGACAATCACTTCCGGAGATTTTGATGGTCGCGACGTTGCGCACTTTTCACAACGGGTTTGCGAACACTGGCTCTGTTTCCGATACGAACGCAGGGCAGCCGCTTTCCTCTGTTTCGCTATTGCTCGGAAGCGGTGGCGACAGACGTATTTGGTCCGATGCCGCGACCGGCCGCAACCGCTACGGGACGCTGACAAAACCTGCGAGCGACGAAATCTCATTCTCGTCGACGACGGCAAGCAACGTATCGGCAGACGGATACGCTGCTGCCGACCGCGCACTGAAGCGTCTCGTCGGCACGGATGCGGTTACTCCAATTCCATACGACGAATGGTTCGACGACGTGCGCGATGGGGTTCGCCGCAGCCTTGCCGTGGCGGACGCCGAGGTGATTCTGGCGGCATCGGGAACGGACGCGGAAATTCTTGCGCTCAGCCTCGTCGCGGGGCTGTCGGCGCGGCCCATCACCAACATCTTCATCGCGCCTGACGAGACCGGAAACGGAATTCCGCTTGCAGCGGCGGGCCGTCATTTTTCAGATCTGACCGCGCTCGGCCGCGCTGTCGATAACGGCGAGCTTCTCGAGGGGCTGTCGGCGGGTCGCATCGAGGTCCGGACGGTTCCGATCCGAAATGAAACGGGCGCGCAACGTACGCGGGAGGCGATTGATTACGCCGTCGCTGAACTCGCCGAACAGGAATTGAGGCGCGGGCACGATGTTCTCGTGCACGTGCTCGATACTTCGAAGACGGGATTGGAAGGCGTATCGAGGGAAGCGGCGCGCCAGCTTGCGGCAGCCGCACCCGGCCGCGTGCGCATTCTCATCGATGCTTGCCAGCTGCGTTGTCCCATCAGTCAGCTGCGGCAGGATCTGAAGGACGGTTTTCTCGTTGCCGTGACGGGTTCAAAGCTCGCTGGAGGTCCGCCTTTTTCTGGCGCTTTGTTGATCCCGGCTGTAATCGCTGACGAACTGGCTCAGTGCCGGAATATTCCGGCCGGTCTCGCAGAATACACAGCGGCGCAGGATTGGCCGGCGTCCCTTCGTCAACGGACCGATTTCGGTTTCAAATCGGAAATGAATATCGGGCTCAGCTTGCGATGGGTGGCGGCGCTCGCGAACCTTGCGCCTTACGCAGCCGTCCATGAAATGTTTCAAGCTCAGATCAAACAGCACTTCGTCGACGCCGTCATCGCTCGTGTAACGGATATCAAGGGCATCGCGCTCCATCCGGACGATGAGGGCGCATATCTGGCGTCGCGTGGCATCGTTCCGCTGACGGTTCTCGGCGGCAGCGGGGGCTTCGCGTCCTTCGATGAAGCGCAGGTCGATCAGGTGGCGCTGAGAAGTGCTGCCGGTGGACCCATTTGCCATATCGGCCAAGCCGTGCGTATCGGCCCCCGTGTAGCGCTTCGCGTTGGAGCGTCGGCGACTGATATTGCCGGTGTCGCCGCTCGTATGGCTTCGGGTCAATCTCTGCAGGACGCGTTCAAGCCCATCGAGGCCGATCTCGATACGGTCTTCGCGAAGTGGTCGGGTATCCGCCGGCATCCCGGAAGCGCATGACCGGCCCGGACGGCGAGACTTGTCCTGCCGGTCGATCGCGCGATCTCGATCCGGCCGACTGGGCAGAATTTCGCCGGCTCGCTCACGCTGCGCTGGACGACGTCATCACGCATGTCCAAACCATCAGAGAGAGTGCCGTCTGGCAGCCGATGCCCGATGAAACGCGCGATCGGTTCGCTCGTTCGTTGCCGGTCAGCCCGCGAGATCTGAGCGACGTTCTCGCGGACGTCCGAACGCAGGTGTTGCCGTTCGCCTCCGGCAATTTGCATCCGCGCTTCATGGGTTGGGCGCAGGGCGCGGGCACACCGGTCGGCATGGTGGCGGACATGGTGGCTGCCGGTTTGAACATGAATTGCGGTGGCCGGGACCACATCGGCATCGAGGTCGAACGTCAGATCGTTCGCTGGATGGCCGAGGCGTTCGGGTATTCGGACGGCGCGAGCGGGTTGCTGCTCACGGGCTCGTCGATGGCGAATTTTCTGGCGGTCACCATCGCCAAGGTCAACGCGATGGGGCCCAAGAGCCGAGAGACGGGTCTCAGAAGCGCGGACGGTCAGCTCGTCGCCTACACGTCGGCCGAGGCTCACAGCTGCATAGCGCAGGCGATGCAACTTTCGGGCATCGGATCGGCGAATTTGCGGAGGATCGAGGTCGATGCCGCGGGGAGGCTTCGGCCTGAAGCTTTGAAGGCTTCAATCACAGTCGATCGGGCTCGGGGATTTTTGCCGTTCCTTGTGGTTGCGACTGCCGGAACTGTGAACACCGGGGCGATCGATCCGCTTGCGGACATTGCTCGGGTCGCATCGGAAGAAAAGCTATGGTTTCACGTCGATGGCGCAATCGGCGCGCTGTCGATTTTCGCGCCGCCGCTTCGGCACGTCTGTGCGGGAATTGAGATGTCGGACTCGGTGGCGCTCGATTTTCATAAGTGGGGTCACGTTCCCTACGAGGCCGGTTTCCTGCTCGTGAAAGACGGCGCGGCGCATAGGCAAGCCTTTGCCGAATCCGCTGCTTATCTCCAACGCGGGGAGAGGGGACTCGCGGCAGGCGAAACTTGGCCGTGCGACCTTGGCCCCGATCTCTCGCGCGGGTTCCGAGCGCTCAAGACGTGGATGACAATCGAAACGTTAGGTACGGCGCGGATTGGCGACGCCATCCTCCACACCTGCGAGCTGGCAAGCTATCTTGCGGAGCAGGTGAGACAGAGCCCGATCTTCGAGCTGAAGCATACGGTCGCTCTCAACATCGTCTGCTTCGGTGTTAAAGGCGGAAGCAGCGAGGTGAACCGCCAACTCGTGATGGATCTTCAGGAAGCCGGGACGGCCGCGCCTTCCTGGACGACGATCGATGGGGAACTCGTGATCCGCTGCGCGATATTCAATCACCGGACGACGCGCGCCGATGTCGATCAGTTTATGGACGCGATTAGCGGCTTGGCGAGCGAAGCTTAGGTACTACCAACGGCGGGGTTGGCGCCCTCTGCGAGCATCCCAGCGGGCGCGCGAATTGACTTCGACCGCGCCATAAGGCCGGCGCCAATTCGGAAACAGGCCAAAGTAGGGAAGCGGATACGGCGACGCGTAGATGAAGCCGTTTGCCTCGTAAAGATTGTTGTAAGGCTGCGAGATGATGACCGGGGGCGGCAAGACCTCTTCAAAGTAGGCGTCGTCCGGCGGCGGGTAGCTGCCACCGAAATCCGCGGCCGACGCGGATGATGCAGTGAGACCCACAGCCGCGAATGCAGCGAGCGCGATAAGCGTTTTCATTGATGAGAAATTGTCCCCGGGAAGCCGATCAATGGAACAGCGCAAACACGACCCAAGCGAGCGTCATCAAGCATATGATGGCGAGGGTCAGGCCGAA